>CAZPZQ010000253.1:0-5341 GCA_964590745.1 uncultured Mycobacterium sp.
GTCAGTTCGGGTTCGGTCGACGGCGCCCGCAGTGCTTCGGCGACCCTGGACTGGCTGGACGCGCACGGCCACGAGGAGCTGGTGCGCAACTCGATTGCGGTGATCAACGCGGTCCGGCCGCGATCCAGCAAGATCGACATGCAGAAGGTGGTCGACCACTTCTCTCGGCGCTGCCGCGCGGTGCGGTTGGTGCCGTTCGATCCGCACCTGGAGGAGGGTGCCGAGATCGACCTCAACCGGCTGAGGCGGGACACCCGGGAAGCGCTGATCGAACTGGCGGCCATCGTCGCCGACGGTTTCCCCAGCGACGAACGGTCCAGCCAGCACTTTGTGTGACCGAAGACTTGACCGAGGCCGGGACTCGACCCGTTTAGCCCTTCGGATTGTTATCGCCGTGGCTTAACCGCCACAAGAATTCCGGGTCGTCGTCCGGTCCGATCACCCGGGTCTTCGGCCGGGCGGCCTGCGAACGGGCAGCACGCAAACCGACGTACAGCAGGGTCCCCAACACCAGGACGAGGAGCAGGTAAAGCACTCAACACCTCCTGGCGCCGAATATACCGTCACCGGTCGACCGGCCGAGGCGCCGTAGGCTCAGACCGTGCCAGCAGATCCGATCCGCGGCCGCCGGGTGGTGGCCGACGTGCTGCTGTACGCGGCGGCGCGGCTGGCGTTGGTGATCGCGCTCAGCGTGCTGATCTATGGGCTGGCCTGGCTGGTCGGGGTGCGCGAGTTCCCGGCGATCGTCGCGGTGCTGTTCGCCTTGATCATCGCGCTGCCGCTGGGGATGTGGTTGTTCAGCCCGCTGCGTCGGCGTGCCACCGCCAGCCTGGCGCTAGCCGGCGAACGCCGGCGGCGGGACCGCGAACAGCTGCGGGCCCGGCTGCGCGGTGAGGTACCGCCGGACGTGGAGTGACTTGCTTTTGAGCTCGTCGGCTGTACGCCTTGTGGCCGAAAATTCGGGCTAAATCGCGTACACGACGTGCACACTCGCCGCCGCGAATGCCCGGGCGCAGGGCTGGAGTTGGCGGGCCATCGCCGACGCGCTGGGGGTGAGCCGGCAGGCCGTGCACCAGAAGTACAACCGAAGCAGATGACGCATGCTTGAGCGGTTCACCCGGGACGCCCGCGTCGCGGTGCTGCCGGCCCGAGAGGACGCCCGCGAACTGGCCGCCCGCGAAATCGGCCCCCAGCACCTGCTGCTCGGGGTGCTGCAGGCGGCCGCACCCGACCTGTCGACGGTGTTGAGCGAGGCTGGGCTGACCGCCGATGCGGTTCGAGCCCGCCTGGCGACGGCGGGGGCGATGAGCGACGAGTGGTTTGATGACGACGCCCGACGCGCTGCGGTCGATCGGGATCGACCTGCACGCCGTGCGCGACAGCGTGGGTCGCACCTTCGGCGCTGACGCCTTCGATAATGCATTGCGCAAGTCGGGTGGTCGCCGTCGTCGTCGCGGCCATGTCCCGTTTACCCGAGCCGCCAAGGAGGTGCTGGAATTGGCGTTGCGGGATAACGAGATCCGCGGTGAGCACGTCCTGCTGGGCATCCTGCGTGGCCGCGGCCGGGTGGCGGTCGACGTGATCGCCGCACGGGTCGACCCGGCGCAGCTGCGGGCGTCGGTCATTGCGCTGCTGGACGACAAGGCCGCCTAACGCGGCTGGTAGGCGCGTGGCCTGACCGGTACCGACGGTTGGCTGGTTAGGTTAGCTTTGCCGATGAGTTTCCCAGCCGACGGGTACTGAGTGCCTTTAACTCCCTGTGCGGGCACGCACGGGTGCGTCGCTGCGCTCTTTCTGTTGGCGGCATGAAGATCTGCGCCTCGCAGCCAAAAAATACGACCCCCGGCAGCCGATCTACGTGCTTTGGCGGATGTTTCTCAACTGACACCGGCCGGACAGTTGCTTGATCCAGACAGCTCGGACACGAAAGGCAGACCAATGAGTAAGCAATTCCACAGCGGGGACGGGCGCCGGTTGGGCTGCGGCAGGTTGAGTGGACGCGCCGGGATGGCGGGCCTGGGCACCGCGGTCGGGGCGTTTTTGGCCGCGGCGGTGACCCCGCTGGCCACCGCCCCGCCGGCCGATGCCGACATTTTTGACGTGCTCATCGATCCGGTCATCGACCCGATTGCTGGGGTACTGGCCAACGCGGCCGACCCGTTGGCGTGGGACGCCTTTTTCGACCCGTCGGCGTGGGATGCCCTGTGGGCGGGCTTGGGCGATCCGGCCAACTGGGAGGTGAGCAACCTGGTCGACACCTCGGCCTGGGCTGTTGCCTTCCCGGCCGACGCCACGGCTCCCACTGCTGCTGAGCTGTTCGATCAGTGGATCTACACCCCGATTCATGACCTTGAGCAGAGCTGGATCACCAGCCCGATCGGTGCCTGGGTTGACGACAACCTGATCAACCCGCTCCCGCAGTTGCTGTTCGGCCAGGATCTGATCGGCAACGGCGCCAACGGCATCGACGGCGGCACATTGGCCCAGGCGGCCGGCGGTGATGCCGGATTGCTGTTCGGTGACGGCGGCGCCGGCGGCACCGCCGCCACCGGTGAAGGCGGCCTGGGCGGCGCTGCCGGGATGATCGGCGACGGCGGCATGGGCGGTCCCGGTGGTCTCGGCACCGACGGTGGGGCCGGCGGGACCGGCGGCTGGCTGATGGGCAACGGCGGCACGGGCGGCGTTGGCGGTGGCAGCGGCGCCGGCTTCCCCGGTGACGGCGGCACCGGCGGCAACGCAGCCGGCTTGCTGTTCGGCAACGGCGGGGCCGGTGGCGTCGGCGGGACCGGGTGGCCGGGTACCGAAGACCCGGTGTTCCATGAGGGTGGCCCGGGCGGCACCGGCGGTCTGGGCGGCAATAGCGTGGCGCCGATCGGTGACGGCGGCCAGGGCGGGGTCGGCGGGTGGGGCGGCGAGGGCGCCCGCGGTGACGACGTCGACACCGGCTATGCCGGCGGCGCTCACGACGGCGGCGCCGGCGGCAACGGCGGCACCGGCGGTAACTCACAGTTCGGAGCCGCCGGGCAGGGCGGTTCCGGCGGTCACGGCGGTCACGGCGGCGACGGCGGCGACAGCAACGGCGTCATACCGGGTCACGGCGGCGGCGCAGGCCCCGGCGGCACCGGCGGCCGGGGCGGTGCCGGCGGCTTTGGTGGCGTCGGAGCCTCCGGCAGTCCCGGTCTCATCGGGGAAGGCGGCCACGGCGGTGATGGTGGCGACGGCGGCACCGGCCCCAGCGATGGCTTTACCGGCCACGGCGGCGCCGGCGGTTCGGGTGGCCCGGGCCTCCACGGCGGCACCGGCGGCGACGGCGGTCACGGCAGCACCGACACCGGCCTCGGCAGCATCGGCGGAACCGGCGGCCACGGCGGGCACGGCTCTAGCCTCAGCTATGGCGGCGGCGGTGGTGGCGGCGGTGGTGCCGGTAGCGGCGGTGGCCACGGCGGCGATGGCGGCAATGGTGGCAACGGCAGTCCGGGCAGCGGATTCAGCGATGCTCTCGGCGGCGCCGTCGGCAGTGCATATGGCGGTGGTGGTGGCGGCGGCGCCGGCGGGAACGGCGGCGATGGTCTCGGCGCCGGTAGCACAGGCGGCGACGGCGGCGACGGCGGCAACGGCGGGATCGGCAATTCCTCCGCCGATGGCACCGGCCTCGGCACCGGCGGTGGCGGCGGGGAGGGCGGCAACGGCGGCGACGGCTTCGGCGGCGGCCACGGCGGCGAGGGCGGCCACGGCGGCGACGGCGGCGAGAGCACCGGAATGAATGGCGGTGTGGTCACGCTCGGCGGCCGGGGAGGCTTCGGCGGCAACGGCGGCACTGGCTACACCCTGGGTACCGGCGGCGACGGCGGCGACGGCGGCACCGGCGGGCAATGGGGCCCCGGCGGCGCGGGCTACGGCGGCCACGGCGGCTACGGCGGCAACGGCTACGACGGCCAGGTCGGCGGCAACGGTGGCAACGGCACCGACGGCCAGGCCAATGGCGTGTGGGGCACCGACGGCGGCAACGGTGCAAACCACGGGTAGCACCGCACCACCGGTTTCAGGCGTGGCTGCCTCTGTTGGGGCAATCTAAGCCGGCCAGTGGCGAAAAGCCCCAGCGCTCGTCAGGCAGCGCTCAGTGCCACCGCTACCGCGACCGCCCACACCAGCATGGCCAGCCCGGTGTCGCGCAGCACCGGAATCAACGCAGCACCGCCCCGGCCGGGGCGCACCGGCCCGGCTGCCCGCACCGCCAGCGGGGCGGCGATGAGCCCGGCCGCGCACCACGGCGTGGCCAGCATCAGCACCACGGTGAGCACCCCGGCCAGCGCCAAAAGCAGCTGATAGAACAGCCGGGTGCGGCCATCGCCGAGACGCACCGCCAGGGTGGTTTTGCCGGCCCGCGCGTCGGTGGGGATGTCGCGCAGGTTGTTGGCCACCAGCACCGCCGAGGACAATGCGCCGACGCCCACCGAAAGCGTCACACCCACCCAGTCGATCCGCAGCACCTGGGCGAACTGGGTGCCCAACACCCCGATCAGACCGAAGAACACGAACACCGCCGCTTCGCCGAACCCGGCGTACCCGTACGGCCTGGGTCCACCGGTGTACAACCAGGCCCCGGCCAGGCAGAGCGCACCCACCGCAAGCAACCACGGCGCACTGGCCCACGCCAACACCAGCCCCGCGGACGCGCCCGTCGACAGCGCCGTGATCGCGGCGGCCAGCACCGCCCGCGGGGTGGCCAGCCGAGCGCCCACCAGCCGCACCGGCCCGGCCCGGTGGTCGTCCGTGCCGCGGATGCCGTCGGAGTAGTCGTTGGCGAAGTTCACCCCGACGATGAACGCCACTGCGACGACTAATGCCAGCAGCGCCTTCCACCACACCGCCGCACCCAGCCAGGCCGCCGCGCCGGTACCCGCGATCACCGGGGCCACCGCGTTGGGCAGGGTGCGCGGCCGGGCGCCTTCGATCCACTGCGCAAAGCTGGCCACGATCCGATCCTTCCAGGTGGATATCGGACAATGATCACCGTGATCGGGGTGATCGGCGGCAGCGGTTTCTACTCGTTTTTCGGCTCCGACGCGCGCCGCATCAGCCTGGACACCCCCTACGGTGCGCCCAGCGCGGCGATCACCGTGGGCACCGTCGGCAACCACGAAGTCGCGTTTTTGCCGCGGCACGGTGAGCGGCACCAGTATTCGGCGCACACCGTGCCTTACCGGGCCAACATGTGGGCGCTGCGCTCGCTGGGGGCGCGGCGGGTCTTCGGGCCGTGCGCGGCCGGCAGCCTGTCCGTCGAGTTGCCTCCCGGATCGGTGGTGGTGCCCGATCAGCTGGTGGACCGCACCCGCGGCCG
>CAZPZQ010000254.1:0-5312 GCA_964590745.1 uncultured Mycobacterium sp.
TCGAACACACAACCCTTGGGATTGGGGTTGGCGAAGCGGGTGGAGCGCACCCCGTCGGCGTCGATCGCCAGCAGCTCGCCCGGTTCGATATCCCGGACGAACGATGCGCCGACGATGTCCAGCGCCGCGGTTTCCGAGGCCACCACCCAACCGCGATCCAGCCGACCCAGTGACAACGGTCGCACCCCCCACGGGTCGCGGGCGGCATAGAGGGTGTTCTCGTCCAGGAACGTCAGGCAGAACGCGCCCCGCGCGGTCGGAAGCAGTTCCAGCGCCGCTTGTTCCAGGCTGGCGTCGGCCGCCCCGTGCGCTAGCAGCGCACCCAGAATGTCCGAATCAGTGGTGGCGGTGCCGGGCAGCCGCGGGTTGATCAAACCCAGATCGCGGGCCCGGGCCGCCAACTCGGTGGTGTTCACCAGGTTGCCGTTGTGGCCCAGCGCTACCCCGGTGCCGGCGGCTGTGGTGCGAAAAACCGGCTGGGCGTTTTCCCAGGTGGTCTGACCGGTGGTGGAGTAACGGCAGTGCCCGATCGCGACGTGGCCCGGCATAGCCGCCAATGTCTGCTCCTCGAACACCTGGCTGACCAGGCCGAGGTCTTTGAACACCAACACCTGTGATCCGTCGGCAACCGCGATGCCGGCCGCCTCCTGGCCGCGGTGTTGCAGCGCATAAAGACCGTAGTAAGTGAGCTTGGCCACATCTTCGCCGGGCGCCCAGACACCGAAGACACCGCACTCTTCCCGGGGTGGGTTTTCGAGGTGCGGCGACGCTTCCGCGGTCACAATTTCGCTGCTCCCTGGGGTGGGGACGGTGACACTAC
The DNA here is from genome assembly GCA_964590745.1 of uncultured Mycobacterium sp. GTDB lineage: Bacteria > Actinomycetota > Actinomycetes > Mycobacteriales > Mycobacteriaceae > Mycobacterium. Next base: position 821 of record CAZPZQ010000254.1, read on the forward strand.
GCAGTCTAATGGCGTCAGGCCGACAGCCGCACCAACGGTAACCAGTGTGCGACTTCGGCAGCCCGAGTGCCGGACAGGTGCACCGCTCCCGCGGCTTCGGCTTCAGCCACCGTGCACAGTCCGCAGGCCAGTAGCAACCAGGTCCGGGGATCGGTTTCGATGACGTTGGGTGGGGTTCCGCGGGTGTGTCGCGGTCCGGCAATGCATTGCACGGCGGTAAACGGCGGGATCCGGACCTCGACGCTTCCGCCCGGCGCCAGCGCGGCCAGGGTGCGCGCCGTCAGCCGCACGGCATCCGCCAGGTCGGCCCTGCCCGGAGCAGGGCTGCTGTCGTCGCGCAGCCAGTCGGCGACGGCCAGCAGCGCTTCGCGGGTCTTCGCCGGGTCGGCCTTGTGCTGGGCGGCCATGCTTTCAGGATCGCAGAATCAGCCCTGAGCGCTTCCCGTCGCTGGACCGTGGCTGCCGCGGCGGCGTCGTCGGCTCACCACTGGCCGGCCGTGCCCGTGACATCGGTGATCATCCCAGGCCCGCTACCGATCCGCTGCCGGCGAAAAGCTGACGCCGGCCCGGCTCAGCCGCCGGCCCCTCCCGGCCGGCCAGGCAGGCCGGCGGGCCGCCGCCACCGCCACCGGTGCCGCCGAGATCGCTGTGGCCAGCCAACGGATCACCGCCGGCCACAGCAGGTTCCGGAAAGCTGCCAACATCACTCGGGCCGACAGCACGCACACGACCCGAATCAATCTGGCTGACGGCATCGATGACGGGGTCGATAAACAGGTCCTCGAACCCGTCAGCCTGCGCAGGCGGGGCTGTGGCCAATGGCGTCGCCCCAAGACCCAGCGCCCGAGCGCGCCGGCGCGCTTATCCGATTGACGGCCGCCCTTTACGTCGCGCTGACGAGCCATTTCCTCGTCCCTTCGGCGACGACCCGATGAACCGACGACCCGCGGACTGAATAGGGTGACCTGAACTTCACCTGCCCTAGAAGCGGACGAAATACGCTTGCGGCCGGCGGAGATCAAGGGAACGCACAAATTGGTTCAAGATCTTTTAGAGCGCCGCGCCGCCGCACTGCAAGCGCGGCCACCGCGCCGGCTTCGTTGGTGGCCAGGTGGACCAGGATTGGCGCGGCCAGACTGCCGGAACGCTCGCCCAACCAGCCGAGCAGCCAGCCCGCAGCGCTGGTGGCGAGCACCGTCGGCACGACCGGCTCGCCGGCGCGGCGCGCATCTGTGATGTGAAACAGCCCGAACGCGGCCGCCTGCAGCAGCCGGCCCGGTGTGCGCCCGAGACCCTGTGCGGCGACGGTGGCCAGCGCGCCCCGGAATGCGGCCTCCTCGGCCCAGACCGTGCCGAGCGGGATGTGCAGTACCAGCCAGCCGGCCGCCGATCCCGGCACCTGACGCGTCACCATCGCCAACCGCACCGCGGGCACGGCGGCGACCGCGGCCACTACGGTGGACGCCGCCGCTGCCGTCGACAAGCCCAACCGCAGCCCGGACCACAGCCGCGGCGGACAAAGCCCAAGCGGCGCGCGGGACAGCTGCACCAACAGCCCACTGGCTCCGACCTGCACCGGCACCTGCCACCGGATCGGCAGCCGGGGCGTGACGAAACTCCAGCCGACCAGCCCGGCTGCCAGTGCAAATGCTTTCACCTGTTGAAAGGTATTGCGGCGCCTCAGGATACAGCTCCATCACTGCCCCTGGCCCGCTGCAAAGCGGTCCGGATGCGTTCGGTGTCCAGAACCGTCCAACCATCCGGCGGCAATACCGCGACCCAGCCGTCCAAAATGGTGTCGGCGTAGTTGTGGCCGTGCCCGGGCGGCATCTGTTCGCCATGGGCCAGGTCAGCGCTCACTTGCCAGAAGGTCACCACCGGATACCACCGCATCGACGCGGTGCGATCCGGACCCGGCGGTTCGGTGAGCCAGTCGGGCCGGGAAAACAGCAGATCCGGCGACCACCAGACGACCGGGTCGGACGCGTGCTGGAGGAACAGCACCCGGGTGCCGTCCCAGGGTGGCGCCGCAACCCGGGCGATCTCAGCCGGATCCGTGCCCTGGGAGAACCGCACGGTGCGTCCGTTGTCATACCGTGGCCGCACCGCGGTGGTTCCCGGGTCGCGCCGCACCACCAGCGCATGCCACAGCGGGCTGGCCTGTGGGGGTCCTACCCACAACACCGCATCGAATCCCATCCCGGCGATGTCTGGCAGATAGCCGAACGCGGCTTGGCCGGCCATCACACCCAGACTTTCGCCGTATAGCACCAACTTCGGGCGATGTTGCGGCGGCAGTTGCTGCCAACGGCCGTGAATGGTGTCGATCAACAGCTTTCCGGAATCCATCGACTTGCGCTGATCGGCCAGAAACGAAATCCAGCTCGGCAGGTAGGAATACTGCACGCCGACGATTGCGGTATCGCCGTTGTAGAGCATCTCCAGCGACCGTGCCGCCACCGGGTTGATCCAGCCGGTGCCGGTGGTTGGCACGATGACCAGCAACTTCCGGTCGAAAGCCTTGGTGCGCTCCAGTTCCTCGATCAGAATCCGCATCCGGGCCTGATCGGTGTCGGCGCTGTGCAGACCGGCGTAAACCCGGATCGGCTCGCGAGCCGGCCGCCCGTTGAGGCTAGACAGCTCGTCGGCATGCGGCCCGCCCGCGACGAAGCTGCGTCCCTGCCGGCCCAGAGTGTCCCATGAGGCCAAAGATGTTGGACTGCCGGACTTCTCCGGCAACATCGGCTGGAACACACCCGGCCGGGTGGCGGTATTGTCCGGTTGGAACACCGCGCTCGCGCCGGCGAAGAAGCCGCGGATGAGCACCCCGTTGATCAACGTGATGAGCAGGACGACGACGATGGCGGTGCCGATGAACAGCGCGACCTCGCTGTGCAGATGCCAGCGTCTGATCAGCATCCGGGCCAACAGTTTGATCGTGTCGATGACCACCCGGCTCACCGCGACCAGCACGGCGGACACCCCGATCGCGATCACCAGCGTGCGCAGATAACCCAGCGTCGCGGGGCCTTCGATGCCCAACAATGCGGAAACCTGGCGTTGCCAGGCCGCCGCCGGGATCAGCATCAGTACGCAGGCCGTCGGCGCTAATGCCACCACGGCCACTTTCGACGCCCACAGCACCCGCCGTGGCGGCGGCCACCAGCGGGCGCCGCGGAGCACCAACCGGTAAGTCAACGTGCCGATCACCACACCCAGGCCGTAGCCGAATGCCGCGTTGAGGCCGCCGATCAGGCCCTGGAACAACCAGTCGCGGGGCAGCAGCGACGGCGTCAGCGACAAACAGAAGAACAGTGCGCCGAACGCTATTCCGACGAACTGCAGCCGCAGCAGGCTCCACGCCCAGGTCAACAACGGGTGGCGACCCGGCTCGGGCGACAGCGGCAGAACTGACTTGTCTGTGACCTTGCCGACCGGGGCACTCATCGCACGGCGTTATCCGAACAGTCTGGGCAGCACCGCTTCTGACGTGCTGCGTAGTTCGGCCAACGACACGCTGAACAGGCCCTGGAATTCCACCGCGTCCGAACTCTGGTCGACGACCCCGATCCGAGCCGCCGGCAGGCCGCGCGCCTCACACATGGCACGGAATCGGCTTTCCTCGGTCCGCGGCACCGCGACCAGCACTCGGCCAGCGGATTCAGAAAACAACATAACGAACGGGTCGCAATCCTCGGGAAGGACTATGCGGCACCCGGTTTCACCCGCTAGCGCAGATTCCACCACGGCTTGCGCCAGCCCGCCCTCGGAGAGGTCGTGCGCTGCGGACACCAGTCCGTCCCGCGACGCTGCCGTCAGCACCGCCGCCAGCAGCTTTTCCCGGCCCAAGTCGACGGTTGGCGGTTGCCCGCCCAGGTGCTCAGCGGTCACCTGGGCCCAGACCGAGCCGTCGAACTCATCGCGGGTGTCACCGAGCAGCATCACCGTCTCGCCTGGCTCGGTGCCGAACCCGGTGGGGATACGCCGGGTCACGTCGTCTATTACGCCGAGCACGCCGACCACCGGCGTGGGCAGTATCGCTGTCGAGCCGGTTTGGTTGTAGAAGCTGACGTTCCCGCCGGTGACCGGGATCCCCAGGGCTGCACAGCCGTCGGCTAGCCCGCGCACGGCCTCGGCGAACTGCCACATTACTTCGGGATCTTCCGGAGAACCGAAGTTCAGGCAGTTGGTGACGGCCGCCGGCGTGGCGCCGGTGACCGCGACGTTGCGATGCGCCTCGGCCAGCGCGAGTTGAGCGCCGGTGTAGGGATCCAACGCGGTGTAGCGACCGGATGCGTCGGTGGCCACCGCGATGCCGAGCCCGCTGGCCTCGTCGATGCGCAACATTCCGGCGTCGGCGTTCTCGGCCAGCACGGTGTCGCCCCGCACGTAGCGGTCGTACTGGTCGGTGATGAACGCTCGGCTGCACAGATGCGGGCTGCCCAGCAGCGCAAGCAGAGTCGCGCGCAAGTCGGCACCGGTCACCGGCCGG
>CAZPZQ010000255.1:0-5293 GCA_964590745.1 uncultured Mycobacterium sp.
GTTGCCCGCCGCCGCGGCACAACTTCACCGAGCTGCCCCGGATCCGTTCGGAGCGTCCGGCGTTCGAGCTGCACTATCCGCACATGGTGGAACGGCTGCGTTCCGAGATTCACATCAGGCACAAAGATCCCGCGGTCGCCGGGTAGCATGGGTTGTGTCGGCGATGATGCAGTCGGGATACCGTCCGCTCGCGAAGAACAAACCGGTGCTGAGGAGTAACGCATGAGCACCGAAACAGACGGCGCGATCGAACCGACTCGAGGAACCGGACCCAACGTGCGGGTGGCGTCGTCGGTGATTCGGGTGTCGGATCTGCGTCGGTCGGTGGCGTTCTATTGCTACGTGTTCGAGTTTCGGGTCGCGGTGCAAGAACACGATGTGGCGTTGTTGGTGGCGCCAAGCGGCTTTCACCTGTATTTGAACTCGATCGACCCGTCCCGTCGGCACGATCGGGGCACCATTGGCGTCGAATTCCTGATGTGGGCCACCGACAATCAGGCCGAGCTCGATGCGATCGCCGAGCGGCTGCGCAACTACGATCCGGCGGTATTCACCCATACCGAGAACGGCGTGACGTTTGTCGAGGGCTGTGACCCGGACCGGATACGGGTGGTGGTCGCCTATCCGAGTCCGGAGCGGTTTCCGCGCGAGATGATCGCCTCCGTCCTGCGCGGCTGATCCACCGGCGAGCGAAGGGAGACGGCCAACTCGGTACAGCGTTCCACCAGCGTATTGAGTTCCGCCGCATCGCCTCCGGTCAGTGCGCGGTGCATCGACCAGGCGACCCGGGCGGCTTGGCGTTTTGCCCGCTCGGCGAACGGGCCGCGGTACATCTCGTCGACGGTGTTGTACCACGTGGTCAGCCAGCGGACGAAGTGCCGAGACGATAGCGCAGTGCGATCATTGACCTGTCCGTGGACGTCTTGCACCCGGCCGTAGTAGCGCCGGACGTGAAACAACATGGTTTCCCAGAAATCCGCCATCACCGGAAGGTGCGCGTCCAAGCCGGTGATTTCGCGTACCTGGGCGAACGGCTCGGCGAGGATGTCATCGACCAGTACCCGGCCGTAGAAACGGCGCAGCAAAGCCTCGACGTCGGCGCGGCCGGTCAGATCGGTGTGCTCGATGCACTCAGTCATCGGTGACCAACCGGGCGATGCACAACTCGGGTTCGACAAACGGATCCAGTTCGGCCCGCAGCGTCGCACCCGCCTCGGAGTCGGTCCCGGTGCCGAGCAGCCCGCGCAGCAACCCCAAGTGCATTGCGCAACTGACTTCGGGATGGCTTCTGGCCAAGTCCCGTACCGGACACCCGTACAGCCGGATGGTTCGCTCGCGCCGGCCGTCGCTGGAGTCACTTGCCGGTGCGAGTTCGGAGTCGAAGCCCATCCGGTTGAAGACCTCGGTGATGGTCGCCGTCCGTCCCTCGATGTCGCGATCCGGACTGCTCGGGTAGGAGCTGGCCGACGGCACGACCGCATCGGGCGACTCATTGGCCAGGATCCGGCAAGCCCAGCGCTGGCCCGCGCGTTCGGCGCGCTGGCGTCGTTCGGCGACCGTGTCGCCGAGTTCCAGCGCCAGCACCTCAGCGAGACTGCGGTAGTCCAGCCGATCTCGGACCGCAACGTAACCGGTGCGGGGGCGGCCAACGCCGGTCCGCCGTATCCGGGTGCGCGCGATCAGGCCCTCGTCGCACAACGCGTCGAGGTGGAAGCGTGCCGTGGTCACGTGCAGCCCCATCCGGTCGGCGAGGTCGGCTGCGTCAATGACCCCATCCTGGTCGCGCACCAACCTCAGTACGCGTTCGCGCTGTTGGTTGCGGGGCCAGCGTTGGGCCCGACGCGGTTGGTGCTGCTGATCGGATTGCCTCTGCATTCCGGTCCCTTCCACCGCTCTGTGGTCACCGCTGTCAGCGTATTTAGCGGATAATAGTCATGTATATTAGCAGCCGCTGCTGGCGAGCGGGTAGCAAAATGTTTGCCGTGGCTGCCGAGTAGCCTCGCTGAGGTGCTGCTGACCTCGTTAAATCCCGATGCCGGTCTTGCCGGCCAGGATATCGCAAACGCGGTACGTATCGAAGACGTCGTGCTCAGCCGCAGCGATCTGGCCGGTGCGGGAGCCGCGGTGCTGGGACGCACCGGCGGCGCGCAGCGGGTGGCGGTGCTAGCCACGCCGACGGCGTCGACGATATTGGCTGTCACCGGCTGTCTGCTGGCCGGCGTGCCGGTGGTGCCGGTCCCGGCGGACATCGGGCACGCTGAACGCGCCCACATCCTCGCCGACTCGGCGGTGCAGGCGTGGCTGGGGGATCGGCCCGACGATCCGGCCGGTCTACCGCACATCCCCATGTCGCTGCGCGCGACATCGTCACCCCGGCTCGCCGAACCGGCCGAGGACGCCACCGCCCTGATCATCTATACCTCCGGCACCACCGGACCGCCCAAGGGTGTGGTGTTGAGTCGGCGCGCGCTGGCGGCCGACCTGGATGCGCTGGCCGAGGCTTGGCAGTGGACAGCCGACGATGTCCTGGTGCACGGGCTGCCGCTGTATCACGTGCACGGCCTTGTCCTTGGCGTGCTCGGATCACTGCGGGTCGGTAACCGCTTCGTGCACACCGGTAAGCCGGCACCGGCGGGTTATGCTCGAGCGTGTTCGGTCGAGGGCGGATCGCTGTACTTCGGCGTACCCACCGTGTGGTCGCGGACAGTGGCGGATCCGGCGTCCGCCCGCGCCCTGCGGTCGGCGCGGTTGCTGGTATCGGGCAGCGCGCCCCTGCCGGTTCCGGTGTTTTCCCGGCTTGCTGAGCTCACCGGACGGCCGCCCGTTGAGCGATACGGCAGCACCGAATCGTTGATTACGCTGAGCACCCGCGTCGACGGCGAACGTCGACCCGGGTGGGTGGGGCTACCGCTGCACGGGGTGCAGACCCGGCTGGTCGCCGAGGACGGTACGTCGACCCCGCGGGACGGGAAAACGATTGGGCGGCTGCAGGTTCGCGGGCCAACCCTGTTCGACGGCTACTTGAATCGCCCGGACGCCACCGCGGACGCATTCGACGCCGACGGTTGGTATCGGACCGGTGACGTGGCAGCGGTCGACGACGGTGGGATGCACCGCATCGTCGGCCGTGAGTCGGTCGACCTGATCAAGTCCGGTGGGTTCCGCATCGGTGCGGGTGAGGTTGAGACGGCGCTGCTGGGACATCGCGGGGTGGTCGAGGCAGCCGTTGTCGGCCTGCCCGATGACGATCTGGGTCAGCGAATCGTCGCCTTCGTTGTCGGTGACGCATCACCGGATGAACTGATCGACTATGTCGCCCAGCAGCTTTCCGCGCACAAGCGGCCGCGGGAGGTGCGGATCGTCGATGCTCTGCCGCGCAATGCCATGGGCAAGGTGCTCAAGAAGGAACTGATGGCCCACTAGTTTCCTCGCTGCCTCCGCCGCCAATGTGCATGTTTGTACGGGGTTTGCGCCGCCGTACAAGCCGGCACGCTCGCGGCCGAGTGCGGGCGCGGCCTGCCGTCACTCCGGTTGACGGAGCCGAGTTGAAAGCTTATTGTCACCGCCATAACAGAACCGTGAGCTAGCTCACAATCAAAACCGGGGGGTTTTGGCATGTCCCGTCCTCGCACCGCGTTCATCCTCACCGCGGCCAGCGTCGGCTTGGGCGCCGCGGCTATCAGCGTTGCCGTCGCCCACGGCGACGACACCGCACCGCTGCCGCCCTGGAACTGGCAGCCGCCGGGAATCGGCGGCGACCTGGAGAATGTCGAATTCGGCCCGTCCGGCATCTGGTCGTCGTACGACCGGCCGTTCACCATCACCGACAACGGCATGTCCGACGGAAACGTGCTCGGAACCTACGACACGCACCAATCCAGCTTCACCGCACTGATCTACAACGACCAGTCTTTTCAGGCCTCGAACAGTGTCGGTGCTGCTCCGCCGGACGGAACCGTTTGGGACTACGCCACTTTCGGATTCCCAACCGGCTTCGGCGGCGCCTACCCGTTCCTCAACCACTACACCAGCGGCCCGGACGGGACCGCGGACTGGTTTCAGGTGGCCGGTCTCGGCTTTCAGAACGTCTTCCTCAGCACACCGGAGCGAACAGCCGACTACGTGGGGATCGGCACCACGGTGTTCCCGCTCTTCGACACCGCGGGCACTCCGCTCGACGCATCGACGACCACCGAGCTGTTCGACGTGTTCGATACCGTCAGCCTGTAGCAGCCAATCGGTCAGTTGTCGTGCAGCTCCGCATTCAGGGTGATTCCCTGGCGGTCACGAGCCACCACTTCGACCGCGCCGCTGGTCGAATTGCGTCGGAACAACAGGTTGTCAACCCCGGACAAGTTGCGCGCCTTGACGATCGACCCATCCGGCAGGTTGACCTTGGTGCCGGCCGTGACATAGAGCCCGGCCTCGACCACGCAGTCGTCGCCCAGCGGGATGCCCAGCCCGGAATTGGCCCCGAGTAGGCAGCGTTTGCCGATCGAAATCACCTGGGTGCCACCGCCGGACAGGGTGCCCATGATGGAAGCGCCGCCTCCGATATCGGAGCCGTCGCCGACCACCACGCCGGCCGACACGCGACCCTCGACCATCGAGGCGCCCAGCGTGCCGGCGTTGAAGTTGACGAAGCCCTCGTGCATCACCGTGGTGCCTGGGGCCAGGTGTGCACCGAGGCGCACCCGGTCAGCGTCGGCGATCCGCACCCCGGACGGGACTACGTAGTCGACCATCCGCGGGAACTTGTCCACGCCGTACACCGTCACCGGACCGCGGCGGCGCAGCCGTGCCCGTACGGTTTCGAAGCCGTCGACCGGACACGGGCCGTGGTTGGTCCACACCACGTTGGTTAAGACGGCGAACAGACCGTCGGCGTTGAGCCCGTGTGGTGGCACCAACCGGTGCGACAGCAGATGCAAGCGCAGGTAGCCGTCGTAGGCGTCGACGGCTTTGGTGTCCAGTGCACTGATCACCGTGCGGACCGCGACGGTCTCGGTACCGCGATCGGTGTCAGGTCCGATCAGAGCAGCCAACTCGTCGGGCACCTGGCCGGCCGGAAGCCGCGTCGTTCCGCTGTCACCGGAGCCAGTCAATTCTGGTGCGGGAAACCAGGTGTCGAGGACCGACCCGTCACTGGCCAGCGTCGCCAGGCCAACACCCGATGCTCCCGTCACGGTGCTCCACGCTACTGTCCTCCCGGCGAGCAGACATAACGGCCCCCGAGACATCGGGTGGATTGCAGTGAAGGTCGCAACACCGAGACTATTCGGAGGTTGCGGTG
>CAZPZQ010000256.1:0-5262 GCA_964590745.1 uncultured Mycobacterium sp.
CGTGGGTGCCGCCCTCGGCGGTGTTGATGGTGTTGGCGAAGGTGTGCACCGACTCGGCGTAGCTGCCATTCCACTGCATGGCGATTTCCACCTCATGGCCTTCGCCCTTGCCGGAGAAGTCGATAATGCTGGCATGCAGCGGAGCTTTGGCGGCCGTGCTGTTGATGTGCTTGACGTAGTCCACCAGACCACCCGGGTAATGAAAAGTCCGGTGCTTGACCTTCTTCGGCCCTGCCGACTCCGCAGCCTGGGCTTCGGCCGACTTCGGCGCTTCGGCAACGTCACTGACGACCTCGTCGACCACCTCGTGTTTGCTCACTCGTTCGTCGGTGAGGGTGATAGTCAGGCCCTTGTTCAAAAACGCCATCTCTTGTAGCCGGCGGGACACGGTTTCGAAGTGGTATTCAGTGGTTTCGAAGACGCCCGGGTCCGCCCAGAACCGGACCGTGGTCCCGGTCTTCTTGGTCTCGGCGCCCTGTTTGAGGGTGCCCGGCACCGAATGGTCGTAGGACTGAAACCATTCGTGGCCGTTCCGGCAGATCTCCACCTCCAGGCGGGTGGACAGCGCATTGACCACGGACACACCCACACCGTGCAGCCCGCCCGACACCGCATACGCGCCGTCTTCACCGCCGAACTTACCGCCGGCGTGCAATTGGGTCATCACGACATCGACTGCGGGAACACCGGATTCGTGCATGCCGACCGGGATTCCCCGGCCGTTGTCGGTGACCTGCACACCACCGTCGTCGAGCAAGACCACATCGACGGCCGTGGCGTAGCCGGCCATCGCCTCGTCCACCGCGTTGTCGACCACCTCCCAGATCAGGTGGTGCAAACCGCGCTCACCGGTCGAACCGATGTACATTCCCGGGCGCTTACGGACTGCCTCCAGCCCTTCCAGGATCGTGATGGCATGGGCGTCGTAGGTGGATCGCGTCTTCTTTTTGGCAGCCACAGTCTTAAAAGCTCTCCTCGGGGTCGCAATGCGCGCGGTACAGTCACCGCAAACAAGTCAAGTGTCCTCAGTCTACCGTGAATGGCTGACGGCGCCGATTTTCTGGTGGCGTTTCCGCCCATCTATTTACGCCGTGGCGTCGATATCTCGGTCGAAGCCTTGTCCCGGCGCTGGCCAGCGTCTTTCAGCTGCTCCTAGCGGCGCTGAGGCGGGCATCGGGATGACCGCGCGGGGGTCATCCGTAGGTGTCGCGAGGACCTCGACCGGCGATATGCCGCGGGCCCTTGCGCCACGACGGTGCCGCCGGTCCGGTGATCTTCACCGACGTCACCACACCGTTGCCCACCGCGGCGGCGATTTTGGCGATCAGTTGTGCTTGCACCAGCCGCAACTGGGTGGCCCAAGCGGTCGACTCGGCAGCGATGCTCAACACTCCGTCGCGCAGCCCGGTGGGGGTGGCGTGATCAGCGATGTGCTCGCCGACCACCGATGCCCAGCGGCCGAAAACCGCACCCTCGGCGACCCGGCCCGACCAGCCGCGCGAGCGGGTTAACTCCCGGGTGGCTGCGCCCAATGGTTGCGGGTCACGCCGGTCCGGGCCGGGACCGGACCAGCTGCGCCGCCGCCCGACGCCGACCACCGGGCGCCGATTCGGCGAGCCGCGGCCAGATCCGACGTCTTTGCCCTGGGCGCGGGCTGCGTTGCGGGCTTCGGCCAAGGTACGCCGAACCAGATCCAGCCGGGCGGCATCGTTCTCGGCTGTCACCCGGCCACCTCCGACACCCGGCCGTCGTCACCGTCGCGGATCGTGACGGCTACCTGGCGAACCCGCCAGTCGTCCGGAATGTCCTCCGGGACCGCCGCGCTGACCAGGACTTGCTCGGCGGCCGCTGCGACTTCGGCCAACGCCCGACGACGAGCACCATCTAGTTCCGCGAACACGTCATCGAGCAGCAGCACCGGCTCAGCGCCCTCGCTGCGCAGCAACTGATAGGCGCCCAACCGCAGCGCCAGCGCCATCGACCAGGACTCGCCGTGACTGGCGAAACCTTTCACCGGCTGGTCACCGAGGCGCAACTCGAGTTCGTCGCGATGCGGGCCGACCAGACACATGCCCCGCTCCAGTTCAGCGGAGCGGCGGCGCGCCAATGCGGCCAGTAACGCGGCCTCCAGATATGACACATCACCGGTCAGCTCGCCGGCGTCGTGCTCGTCGAGGTTGGTCCGGTAGCCGATGCTGGCCGGCCGGGTTCCCGGTGCCAACAATTGGTACGCTTTGGCGACTTCCGGGGCCAACTGGTTGACCAGATCGATGCGCGCCGCCATCAGTTCGGCGCCGTGCCCGGCCAGCTGGGTGTCCCAAACGTCCAGGGTATCCAGCACGCTGCGATCACCGCGATGCGCCGAACCGGCCGCACTTTTCAGTAAGGCGGTGCGCTGCCGCAGGGCGTGAGCGTAATCGGACCGTACCGCGGCCACCCTTGGTCGCCGCACACTGGCCAACTCGTCGAGGTAGCGACGCCGATCGGCCGGATCACCGCGGGACAGGGACAAGTCTTCGGGAGCAAACAACACCGCGCGCAGCACCCCGATCACCTCGCGTGCGCTTCGCACCGGTGCCCGGTTCAGTCGTACCTTGTTGGCCCGCCCGGCCGCAATTTCCAGATCCACCGCCAGTTCCCGGCCGTCGTTGACGACGATGGTCGACACCACCGCGCGCACGGCGCCGGTTCTGATCAACGGCGCGTCGGTGGCCACCCGGTGTGAAGCCAGACTCGCCGAATACCACAGTGCTTCAATCAGGTTGGTCTTGCCGTAACCGTTGGGCCCGACCAGCACCGTCGCGCCGGGCTCGAGGTCTAGGTCAAGATGCGCCCAGGACCGGAAGTCGCGCAGGCCCACGTGGCGGACATACACCTAACGACCTACCCTCTCGTCGTCGCGGCCCAACGATCAACCCGGCAGCCGAACCGGCATCAGCAGATAAACGTACTCGGTGGACGCCGCCGCGAACGGGCCCGAGCCCTGCGGTAACTCGGTACCATCGAGCACCGGTTGCAGCACCGCCGGCTTTCTGGGGTCGGTGAACCCGAGCCACACCCGGTCGCTGTGCAGTGAGCTCAAGCCGTCGGTCAGGTAAGTCGGGTTGAAGGCGATGGTCAGCGGTTCACCGGCGAATTCCAGCGGGAGGTCCTCTTCGGCTCGCCCGACGTCGTCGGCGCCGGCAGCCAGACGCAATGTCCCCTCGCTGAGTTCCATCCGGACCTGCGCACCTCGGTCGGCGACCAACGCAACCCGCTTGATCGCCTCGGTTAACTCGGCCACCCCGATGATCGCGACCGCGCTGTGCTCGGTTGGCAGTAACTGACGGAATTTCGGGAAATCCGCATCGAGCAGGCGAGTGGTACTGCGTTTCCCGGCGCTGCTGATACCCAGCAGACCCTCTCGGCCCACCGCGGATCCGGCGCCCAGCGCAAGGTGCACCTCATCGCCATCGATACCGGCTTTGGCAACCTCGGCGAGAGTTTTGGCGGGTATCAACACCGCCGCCTCGGTATCGGATGACGCCGACCAGGTCAATTCCCGAACCGCCAGGCGAAAGCGATCCGTTGCAGCCAAAACAACTGTGTCGCCTGAGATTTCGACCCGGATGCCGGTCAGCATCGGCAACGTGTCATCGCGGCCGGCGGCCACCGCGACCTGGCCGATTGCCTCGGCGAACAGGTCGGCGGACACCACCCCGGTCTCTTCCGGCAACACCGGTAGCGCCGGGTAATCCTCCACCGCCATAGTCGGCAGGGAAAACCTGGCGTTGCCGCAGTTGAGCAACACCCGGGTGGCGTCCACACTGACGTCGACCGGTTTGTCCGGCAGGGCTCGGGTGATATCCGACAACAATCGACCGGATACCAAAACACTTCCGGGCGATGCAATTTCGGCAGGCAACCGTACCTCGGCGGAAACCTCGTAATCAAACCCGGACACCGTCAATCCGGTGTCCGAGCCGGCCAACAACACACCGGCCAGGACCGGCACGGTGGGCCGCATCGGCAGGCTCTTCGCGACCCAGGCCACGGCATCGGCGAACTCGTCTCGACCCAGGCGGAACTTCAAGTCACTCAAACCAACTTTTGTCGTTGCCGCGTCCATAATGTCCTTTCTACCCAGCGGCTACCCGGTGCTGGACATCCGCGGCCGTGCAACGCCACCGACAGCCGTGACAGGCAGTTGGAAACCAACCGTAGAACGTCCGCGGGCAAGTTGGAAGCTAATCGGCTGGGCCGACACGATCGGATTTGGCCGAGCGGTTGACCGGTCGATCCCCAACGGCGTTCTTCTAAGAAGGATGTAGTTGAAGATCCCAGTATTAGTAGTAAGGCCTGTGCAATCTGGGTATAAGGCGGTGTCCGCGCTGTTGGCCGCGGTGTGAGGTTGGGGAACAACAGTGCAGCGTCGTAGTGTTTCGACGGAGTCGGCTGGGGATGAATCCCGCGGTGTGCATGGCAGCGGTCGGCGCCGCGACGTCACCGACAACTCATGCACAAGACTGTCCACACGTCGCGGCGGCACCGGTGGTGCGGGTGAGACCGACGATTCTCGCGTTCGAGGTGGCCGGCGGGCGGCGAACCCCCGGTTATCGCTTGGCGCGTTGGCGAATGCGGGTGGTCAGTTCTTTGACCTGATCGAACACTTCGTGCCGCTCGGCCATTTCGGCGCGAACCTTGCGTTCGGCGTACATCACCGTGGTGTGGTCGCGGCCGAAGGCCTGGCCGATCTTCGGCAAGGACAAATCGGTGAGTTCGCGGCACAGGTACATGGCGATCTGTCGAGACTGGGCCAGCGGCCTGGTCTTGCCCGGCCCGCGAAGCTCCTCCACGGTGGTGTCGAAGTACTCGGCGATGGCCGCCATGATGGTGGCGGCACTGATCTGCATGGTGCTGGCGTCGGCGATCAGATCGCGCAGCACGATCTCGGCCAGCGACTTGTCGATCGGGGTTTTGTTCAGCGACGCGAAGGCGGTCACCCGAATCAGCGCCCCTTCGAGTTCGCGGATATTGCGTTCGATGCTGGTCGCGATCAACTCGAGGACGTCGCCGGGGACGTCGAGACGTTCCATCTGTGCTTTTTTCCGCAAGATCGCGATCCGCGTTTCCAAGTCGGGGGGTTGCACATCGGTGATCAACCCCCACTCGAACCGGGTGCGCAACCGGTCTTCCAGGGTGGCGAGTTGTTTGGGCGGCCGGTCTGAGGAGATGACGATTTGCTTGTTGGCGTTGTGCAGGGTGTTGAAGGTGTGGAAGAAC
>CAZPZQ010000257.1:0-5253 GCA_964590745.1 uncultured Mycobacterium sp.
GATGCCTGGTCTACCGGCAGTTCGATCATGCCGCAGAAGAAGAATCCCGACATCGCCGAACTGGCTCGTGGCAAGGCCGGCCGGCTGATCGGGAACCTGGCCGGGCTGCTGGCCACGCTGAAAGCCCAACCGCTGGGCTATAACCGGGACCTGCAGGAAGACAAGGAGCCGGTGTTCGACTCGGTGGCCCAGCTGGAGCTGCTGCTGCCCGCGATGGCCGGGCTGGTCGGCAGTCTCACCTTCGATATCGAGCGGATGGCCGCGTTGGCTCCGGCTGGCTACACCTTGGCCACCGATATCGCCGAATGGATGGTGCGCCAAGGGGTTCCGTTCCGGGCCGCGCACGAGGCCGCCGGTGCCGCGGTGCGACTGGCGGAGCAGCGCCGCGTCCCGCTGCAGAGCCTCACCGACGACGACCTGGCCGCCATCAGTCCCGAATTGACGCCGCAAGTCCGGGAGGTGTTGACGATCCAGGGTTCGGTTTCGTCCCGCGACGCGCGCGGCGGCACCGCACCAGACCGGGTGGCCGAACAACTCCGCCGGATTCAGCAGAACGCAGCCCGGTTGCGACAGTGGGCGGGTACCTGAAGCGCGGCGGCTACGGTCCCCAGATCATCAGGTCTTCCATGCCGTTGTTCATCGTGACGGTGTTCGGTTGCGGCCCGGTCACGTCGAAGTAGATTTTTCCGGTCGACTGGGTCCCCTGCTCGATGGTGGCTCCGCTGATCGCGTTGGGCGCGGCGACCTCCCACAGCACCCGGTAGGCGGCCTGGTTGGGGGCCACCGCGTTGAACTGCGAGATGGCTGGGGTGACGCTACCCCGGATGGCGTTCACCGTGGCCGTGGCCTCCCAAACCTTCCCGGCCACCGGGAAGCCGGGCATGGTGTCGGCGCTGGGCTTCAGATTGGCGACCTTCCAGGAAAACACCACCTGTCCCACGGTGTCGGTCTCCTGCAGGGTGTCGCCCAATCTGCCGACGATCGGATAGGCCGCTGTCGCCAGCGGCGCGACTGTTAGGGCGATGGTTGCCATGATGAGGCCGGCCAACGCCGTCTTGAGCATCGTGCTGATTGTCATCGTGCTGATTGTCATGGTGCCCTCCGCACTCGTTTGCCGATGATGCCGCTAGAGATAACCGGATTCGGGTCCGAGTAATCATCGTGACCTGCGCTAGCGTGGCGGTATCGCAACGTCGGTAACGAGACCGCGACACCCGCGGCGAGTCGCCGCCCCGGCGATACTCGTCGTCGCCGGCGCGGTGCTGTCGCAGTGCGCCAGCGCCCCGGTAACGCCGGTTGCCGACCGGCCGGAAGCGCGAAGCACCGCGCCGCTCGCTAGCCCGGCGGCACCGGCTGAAGCCACCGTGAGCCCGGTGAGTGCGACGGACCTCGGCGTGAGCTGGCGACCGGGTTGTCCGGTCGGGCCGGCACAACTGCGGCGGGTCAGCGTCAATCACATCGGTTTTGACGGTCAGACACATCGGGGCGAACTGATCGTGCACGAAACGCTGGTGGGGCAAGTCATCGCCATTTTCCAGCAGCTCTATCGCCAGGGATATCCCATCGAAAAAATCCGACCGGCCGGCGTGTACCCCGGTGCCGCGGATGAGTTGTCGATGGCGGACAACAACACGTCGGCGTTCAGTTGCCGAGACATAGCCGGCACCGGCCGCTGGGCTCAACATGCGTACGGGCGAGCGGTGGACCTCAACCCGCTGCTCAACCCGTCTATTGACGGCAATGGCGAGTTCCAGCCCGGCAACGCGGCCGGCTACCTGGACCGCGGCCGCACCGACCCGGGCGTGTTGCACGACGGCGACCCGGCCGTACGGGCCTTCACCGACCACGGCTGGCGTTGGGGTGGCCACTGGAGATCGCCGATTGACTACCAACATTTCGAACAGCGCGGATGAACGTGCTCCGCGAACGCCGATTACTCGATGCGTTCCGATAGCTGCAGCCAGCGGTTCTCCAGCGCAGTGACCTCATCTTGCACGGCCCGCAATTCTGCGGTCAGCCGGGTGATACCGGCGTGATCGGATTGATCGTGCCCGGCGAGCTCGTGATGCTTGGCCTCGATCTGATCCGCCAACCGGGCCAGCCGGCGGTCGACGGCAGCGATTTCCTTCTGCACCGCACGCAGCTCGGCGCCGGACAGTGCTTCAGACTCACCAGCGGCCGGGGTGGCGGGCCGCACGGTCTTCGCCGGTTGTGCGGCGACCAGTCGCAGGTACTCGTCGACGCCGCCGGGCAGATGCCGCAGCCGCCCGCCCAGGATCGCGTACTGCTGGTCGGTGACCCGCTCCAGTAGGTAGCGGTCGTGCGAGGTGACGATCAGTGTGCCCGGCCACGAGTCGAGCAGATCCTCGGTGGCGGTCAGCATATCGGTGTCCACATTGTTGGTCGGTTCGTCGAGCACCAGCACATTCGGCTCGGCGAGCAGGGTGAGCATCAGCTGGAGTCGGCGACGTTGACCGCCAGACAGCTCGCCGACCCGAGACGACAGCTGATCCCGGGCGAAGCCCAACCGCTCGAGCAGCTGGGCGGGACTGATCTCGCGCCCGTCTACTCGGTAGTCGCTGCGCAGCCGGCCCAACACTTCGGCGACCCGATCACCGGCCTGCTTCGCCAACTCGCCGGACTGTTGATCGAGCATTGCCAACCGAACGGACTTGCCGCGCCTGACTCGCCCACTGCTGGGTTGGACGATGCCGGCGATCACCCCGAGCAAGGTGGACTTGCCGGCACCGTTGGCGCCCACGATGCCGGTGCGTTCGCCCGGGGCGATGCGCCACTCGATGTCGCGCAGCACTGGACGCCCGTCGAACGACACCGACACGTCGAGCAGATCAATCACGTCCTTGCCCAGCCGGGCGGTCGCCAGCTTCGCCAACTCGACGGTGTCGCGCGGCGGGGGCACGTTGGCGATCAGTTGGTTGGCGGCGTCGATACGAAACTTCGGTTTCGACGTACGAGCGGGTGCGCCGCGGCGCAACCAAGCCAGTTCCTTGCGCAACATGTTCTGCCGCTTCGCCTCGGCAGCGGCGGCCTGCCGATCGCGTTCGACCCGCGCCAACACGTAGGCGGCGTACCCGCCTTCGAACGGCTCCACGACGCCGTCGTGCACCTCCCAGGTCGCGGTCACCACCTCGTCGAGGAACCAGCGATCGTGGGTGACCACCAGCAGCCCACCGGCGTTTCGGGGCCAGCGCTGGCGCAGATGGCGGGCCAGCCAGGTGATGCCTTCGATGTCCAGGTGGTTGGTGGGTTCGTCGAGGGCGATCACGTCCCAGTCGCCGATCAGCAAGGAGGCCAGCTGCACTCGTCGGCGCTGGCCGCCGGAAAGCTCACCGATCGTTGTGGCCCAGTCGATATCGGCGACCAGTCCGTCGATAACATCACGCACCCGGGGGTTGGACGCCCACTCGTGCTCAGCTACATCACCGACCAACGTCCGGCTGACCGTATGGGTGGCGTCCAGACTGTCGGCTTGATCGAGCAGGCCGACCCGTACGCCGCTCCGTCTGGTCACCCGACCCGAGTCCGGGCTCAGCCGACCGGTAAGCAGCCTGAGCAGACTGGATTTGCCGTCGCCGTTGCGTCCCACGATGCCGATGCGGGCGCCGTTGTTCACGCCGACGGTCACCGAGTCCAGCACCACGCCGATCGGGTACTCCAGGTGTAGAGCCTCGCCGCCGAGTAGGTGCGCCACCGCGCCGACCCTACTGGCAGCGCAAGAGTCGACCGGACCGGCCGCGGCGATGTGGGAGAATGTGCTCGTCGTCGTCAGGGCTTGCCTGGCCAGTGAGCAGCGACAACATCGGAGTAGGAGACCAGCGGTGGATGTGAATTTCTCGGCCATCACCCGACCAGTCGAGTGGCTGATGGCCACCGCACAGAATGGCCTGGAGGTCTTGCGCTGGGGTGGCCTGGAGACCGGCGCGATGCCGTCGCCGTTTCAGATCGTCGAGAGCGTGCCGATGTACAAGCTGCGGCACTACTTTCCGTCTGATGACCGGCCCGAGCAGCGACCGCCGGGCCCGCCGGTGCTGCTGGTGCATCCGATGATGATGTCGGCCAACATGTGGGACGTCACTCGGGAGGACGGCGCGGTGGGCATCCTGCACGCCGCCGGATGTGATCCCTGGGTCATCGACTTCGGCTCACCCGACGAGGTGGAAGGCGGGATGCGTCGCAACCTGGCCGACCATATTGTCGCGCTCAGCGAAGCGGTGGATACCGTCACCGAGGCAACCGGGCGCGACGTCCACCTGGCCGGCTATTCGCAGGGCGGGATGTTCGCCTATCAGGCCGCGGCATACCGGCGTTCGAAAAGCATCGCTAGCATCGTGGCGTTTGGCTCCCCGGTGGACACGCTGGCCGGGCTGCCGATGGGTGTGCCGCCCAATATCGCGTCGGGTGTCGCCAATTTCATGGCCGATCACGTGTTCAACCGCCTTGACATTCCAGGATGGTTGGCGCGGGCGGGTTTTCAAATGATGGATCCGCTGAAAGCCGCAAAGGCGCGGCTGGAATTCCTGCGGCAGTTGCACGACCGCGAGGCCCTGCTGCCGCGCGAAGCGCAGCGCCGGTTCTTGGAGTCAGAAGGCTGGATCGCCTGGTCGGGCCCGGCGATCTCTGAGCTGCTCAAGCAGTTCATCGCGCACAACCGCATGATGACCGGTGGCTTCGCGATCAATGGACAACTGGTGACCCTGACCGATATCACCTGCCCGGTGCTGGCGTTCGTCGGTGAAGTCGACGACATCGGCCAGCCTGCCGCGGTACGGGGTATCCGGCGGGCAGCACCCAATGCCGAGGCATACGAATATCTGCTGCGTTCGGGCCACTTCGGCCTGGTTGTGGGCTCCAAGGCAGCCGAGCTGACCTGGCCGACGGTTGCCGACTGGGTGTTGTGGCGATCCGGCCGGGGCGACCAGCCGGACGGTGTGGTGCCAATGGCCGAGCAGCCGGCCGAGCGCACTGACAGCGGTGTCGCGATGAGTTCGCGGATCGCGCACGGCCTGGGCGAAGCTTCCGGGGTGGCTCTGACGTTGGCCCGGGGTGCCGCCGATGCCGTGGCCGCCGCGCAGAAATCGATGCGCACCTTGGCAATTGAGACCGCCCGGACACTACCTCGGTTGGCAAGGCTGGGCCAGATCAATGACCACACCCGCATTTCGCTGGGTCGGATCATCGACGAACAGGCCGACGAGGTGCCGCATGGTGAGTTCCTGCTGTTCGACGGGCGGG
>CAZPZQ010000258.1:0-5225 GCA_964590745.1 uncultured Mycobacterium sp.
GCCCGATCAACCACCGGCGCCTGCTCCAACACCACATGCGCATTCGTGCCACCGAGGCCGAATGCGGACACTCCGGCCCGGCGCGGACCGGGACAGTCCGGCCACGGCGTGGTGTCGGTGGGAACGAACAGTCGGGTGGTGGCCGCGTCGACGGCCGGATTCCACCGGGAGAAATGCAGACTGGGGGGGATCTGGCCATGGTCGAGCGCCAGCACGGCTTTGATGAGTCCGGCCACCCCGGCGGCGGCCTCCAGATGACCCAGATTGGTTTTGACCGCGCCCAGCGCACACGGGGTCTCGCCGCGGCCGTACGTGCTGGTCAGTGCTTCCAACTCGATTGAGTCGCCGAGCATGGTGCCGGTGCCGTGGCCCTCGATGTAGTTCACCGTGCCGGGCTCGACGGCAGCCGCCTGCAGCGCGTCGGTGATCGCGTCGCGCTGAGCCAACACATTCGGCGCGGTCAATCCGCCGGAGCGGCCGTCGGAGTTGACCGCCGAACCGCGTACCACCGCCAGCACCCGGTCGCCGTCCCGGACTGCGTCGGCGAGCCGCTTGAGTACCACCACACCGGCGCCTTCACCGCGGACGAAACCGTCGGCGCCCGCGTCGAAGCTCTGACACCGGCCACGCGGCGAAAGTCCGGACCACTTCGACAGCGTGATGCTGGTAAACGGCGTCAGGCACAACTGCACGCCGCCGGCCAGCGCGAGGTCGCTTTCCCGTAACCGCAGGCTCTGGCAGGCCAGATGTACCGCCACCAGCGACGACGAGCAGGCGGTATCGATAGCGACCGACGGCCCGCGCAGGCCCAGCAGATATGAAATCCGCCCCACCGCGGTGCTGTGCGTGTTGCCGGTGCCTACGTAGGCGTCCGGCTCCGCACCGCGCTCGACGTTCAACATGATGTAGTCCCATGTCGCCAAGCCCATCAGCACACCGGTGCGGGTGCCGCCCAGCGAGTCCGGTGGAATACCGGCGTGTTCGAGCGCATCCCAGGCGACCTCCAGCAGTAGCCGCTGCTGCGGGTCCATTGCCGCGGCTTCTCGCGGTGTGATTCCGAAGAAGTCGGCATCGAAACCGGCCACGTCGGAGACGAATCCGCCCCACTTGGATGTCATTCGCCCGGGGGCCAGCGGATCCGGATCGTAGAACGCCTCGGCATCCCATCGATCAGCCGGCACTTCGCTGATCGCATCCACCCCGTCGACCAGCAGCCGCCAAAAGCTCTCCGGGCCGACGACATCGCCGGGAAAGCGACAGCCGATCCCCACCACAGCGACCGGCTCGACCACCTGGTCGACCGGGAACACCGTGCCGGCCCGGATGAGCTCGCGGGCCATCGCCTCGCGGGCTTGCGGTGAGAGTTTAGCGGCGCGTTCGGCCAGGCTGGTCATGAATTCGTGGCTCCCGTCTGCGCCTCGAGTTCGCTGGCATCCGCGAAATCAGCGAGCAAGTCGGCGTCTTCCGCCGACAGGGTTACCTCGGTGTCCGGCTCAGCCACGCTAACGGTTTCGGCGGCGGCCCGATATCCCATCCGCTCGCAGACCGCGGCGGCCAGCGCGGAGATGGTCGGGTATGCCCAGATCAGGGCGACCGGCAGGGTAATGGCCAGGACGGCCTCTAACCGGTTGCGCAGTTCCAGGGCCATCAGCGAGTCCAGGCCGAGCGATTCCATCGGGCGGTCGTGGTCGACTGGTTCGGTGGCACGGCACACCCCTTGGATTTCGGTGGCGATGGCCGCAGCCACCCGAGCGGTTCGCTCGGCCGGTTCAGCGGTGTCGAGTTCGGCACGGATTTCACTGCGCCCCTGCCGGGTACGGGTGGTCGACTCAGCCAGCCCGGCAAACAGCGACGATCCTTCGGCGGCGGGGAAGGACTGGAACCATTGCCGGGCATCGAGCCCGAATACGCCGGTGCAGCCCCGGCCGGATAACAGCACCTGCTGCATCGCGGCCAGTCCCAGCTCCGAGGAGATCATCGAAAAGCCAAGGTCGGCAAAGAATTGCGCCTGGCCCACCTCGGCCCACGGACCCCAGTTGATCCCGGTCGCCGGCAGGCCATGGGCACGCCGGTAGGCCACCAACCCGTCCACCCAGGAGTTCGCGGACGCGTAACTGCCCTGCCCGGGCGAGCCCAGCAGCGACGCCGCCGACGAAAACGTCAGCCACCAATCCAGGTCGAGATTCGCCGTGGCCTGATGCAACCACCAGTGCCCGGCCACCTTTGGGGCGAACACCCGCGTCGCTGCCGCTGTCGAGATGTTCAACACCGTCTCGTCCTCCAGCACCATCGCGCTGTGCAGCACTCCGGCCGGCCGCAGGCCCGCATCCCGGACGGCTTGCACCAGTCGCCCGGCGGTTTCGGGTTCGGCGATGTCGCCGGTGACGACCTGCACCCGGCATCCGGCGGCGTTCAGGTCGGCGATCTCGGCTGCAACGTCCGGGCTGGGCGCCGAACGCCCGTTGAGCACAACCATGCCCGCGCCTTGCCGGGCCAGCCAGCGCGCTACCACGAAACCCAGTCCGCCCATGCCGCCGACCACGAGGTAACCCCCGTCGGGGTGAACCAGCGGCGGTGTGGGCGGCGACGCGACCGCGGGACGTTTGCCGTCGGCCGGTACCGAAATGACGATCTTCCCGATGTGGCTGCCCGCCGCCATCTGCCGAAACGCCTCAACGGCGTTGTCCAGGCTGAACTCGGTCACCGGCGGCATGTCCAGTTGCCCGTCCAGCACCCGCTCGAAGATGGTCTGCAGCATCCGGCGGTAGTGCTGCGGCCGAAGCCGAAGATTCAAATCCAAATCCACCACGGCGAACGACGCGCTCTGCGCCAGCGCGGCCAACCCCAGTTGGGCGTCGGCGTAGACGTCGCGTTTGCCCAACTCCACGAACCGGCCACCGGCAGCCAAGATCTCTACGCCACGCCGGATCGCTTCTCCGGCCAGCGAATTGAGGATGACATCCACGCCCTCGCCGCCGGTCGCTGCCCGGATCTCGTCGGCGAACCGCACACTGCGGGAGTCGCCGACATAGTCGACGCCCATCCCGGTCAACATGTCCCGTTTGGCGTCCGAACCGGCCGTGGTGTAAATCCGTGCCCCGATCATCTTGGCGATCGATATCGCCGCCAATCCGACACCACCGGTCGCCGAGTGGATTAACACCCGCTCGCCGGGCGCGAGCCGTCCCACCTCGCATAGCGCGTGCCACGCGGTCAGATAGGCGATACCGATGGTGGCCGCCTCACGATCCGACAACCCGTCCGGGACCGGCGCCACCAGATCGGCCGACGTCGTCAGGTGTGAGCCGAACGAGCCGGGCCCGAAAGCAACAACCCGCTGCCCGATCTGCACCGAATCGACCGCGGCGCCGCGCTGGGTCACATACCCGACACACTCGCCACCGATCACCGGTGTGCTGCCATCCAGGGTGGGATACAAACCCATCGCCTTGAGCACGTCGCTGAAGTTCAACCCGGCGGCCGCCACCCGAACCTCGACCTGATCCGGCTGCGGCGCAGTGCGTTTGACGGCGTGTACGGTCAGGGCGTCCAGCCGGCCCGGTTGGTCGGTCTGTAGCCGCACCGCGTCGCCGCCGCCGAGGTCCGCCACGACGGGACGCGGTTGCGGAGTCAAGACACCATCGGCCGACGTGGGCGCCGGTACCAGCCGATGCACGTATCTGCGCCCGTCGCGCAACGCCACCTCGTCATGGCCGGCGTTCGCACACAGTTCATCGGCCAGCGCTCCGGCCAACCCGGCGCCATCGGCGTCAAGGTCGACCACGGTGGTCTTCAGCTCCGGATGCTCGAAGGTCAGCACCCGGGCGATGCCCCGCAGCGCGGTCTGTGCCAGCGTCACCGGCTCGTCGCCGGTCACCTGTTGAGCGCCCCGGGTCACCACCCACAGTCGCGGGCTGTCTCTCGCGCCTGCCCGGGACAGCGTCTTGACGATGTCGGCGATCAGCAGTGTTCGCGACCGGGCCAGCTCCAGTTGCTCCGATTCGGACAGTGCTTCGTCGATCGACCGCGGTGGGCAAATCACCACCACCGCAGTCCACGACACGTCTTTGCGGGTCAACGCGCTGCGAAGCTCGGCCGGCCGCTGCGCCGACACCGCTTCGCACCGCGTCGCGCGCTGAGAAAGCTGGGAGCGCACGGCGGCCAGCGCGCCGTCGGTGTCGCTGCGATCGCCGATCAACAGCACGGCGTCGACATCGCCGGCGGATTGGTCCAAGTCGACCGGCTCCCATTGCAGGCCGAAGAGGTAGTTGGCCAGTTCGTTGCCGGCCTTGGTCCGGATCGCCATCATGTCGACCCGGTCGATGTCCAGGACTATCCTCCCGTCGGCCGCCGCCAGTCGCACCCGGCCCACGAACCGATCCGGGTCTGCGGTCGGCGCCAGCGCGCCCAGTGCGGACACGCCTTCGGTGACGTCGCCATACACCCGCACACCGCTCAGCCCCACCGGCAGTACCACGGCCGGTTCCGCGCCGGCAAGATCAGTCGCCGCCTTGGTCGCGCCCAGGGTTTGCAAGGCGATATCGACCATCACCGGGTGGGCCACGAAGTGTCGCGATCCCTGGTTGGCCTTCGGCGGCAGCCGCACCTCGGCTCGAGCGGACCCGTCATCGAGGACGCTGAGTCCGGCAATCCCCTGGAACGCCGGGCCATGCTGTTGTCCGGCGTTACGCAACCGCTGGTAAAGGTCGTCAGCGTGCAACGCCGTGGTCGACGTCTGATCAACGTCAAGTGGTTCGGCGACCACGGGCGCACCGCGCTGCAACGTCGCGCCGGCATGCAACGTCCAGCCTGAAGCACCGCTGCCGGACCGGATCTCCACCCGGGGCTGTGATTCGTCACCGCGGAGCGTCGTGACCACGGCGGTGTCGTCGCCGATCGGCAACATCTGCTGTAACGACAGCTCGGCGATTTCCCACGGTCGGTCGTTGTCGGTGCCGAACACCTCGGACACCGCGGCCAGCGCCAACTCGACGTACCCGGCCGCCGGGAAAACACAGACATCGTCAACGCAGTGATCGCCCAGCCACAAAGAATCCGCCCTCAACGTCCGCTCCCACACGTGAGTGCCGTTGGTGGGGTCGGTGACACCGGCACCCAGTAGCGGATGTCCCGGCGCCGACGTTGCTGCAGACGCCGTGGCCGAAGAAAGCCAGTGCCGGGTGTGGTGCCAGGGGGTGGTCGGGATGACGGGGTGTGGTTCGGGC
>CAZPZQ010000259.1:0-5222 GCA_964590745.1 uncultured Mycobacterium sp.
AAGCCGCGCCGTCAAATCATCGATCTTGCGCAGCGCCTCGGTGACAATCGCCCGACGGTCCGGCGATCCAGCCATCACACTCAACCCAGCCTTTCCGAAACTCGCCGGGGCAGTCGCTCGCCACCCACGAGTATCATGCTGGGTCGCCGCCTCAGGTGGCCCGCTGGGGCCGGCGATGCGCGACAGGCCTCCAGCAGCGAACCTTGCCCCCGGTGACGCAGATATGCGTGATCGAATACTGACATCCAGCTACTTCTCCCTGCGGTGTCAAGGCCCCCCTGAACACCACTACCTGAGTGCTTTTACCTCATCGAGAGACCTCATGTCGTCCAGTCGGGTGAATCCACCCTGCCGGTAGAGTTCGGCGCATGCCGAGCGGCGCACCTTGCCGCTGGTGGTGATCGGGATGGAGCCCGGCGACACCAGCACCATGTCGGCGACCCGCACGTAGTGCGCCCGTGAAATTGCGGCCGTCACGTCCCGTTTGACGACGCGCATTCTGTCCCGGATCTCTTCCTGCGATCCGCCTCTCTGCTTGTGTTCGACAATCACGATCAGTTGTTCGCTCTCATCGTTGGGCACCGATACGGCTACCGCGCGGCTGCCGGAGATCTCCTGGACAGTTGCTTCGATGTCGTCCGGGTAGTGGTTCCGGCCGTCGATGATCAGCAGGTCTTTGATCCGGCCCACGATGTAGAACTCGCCGTCGGTGATGACGCCGAGATCGCCGGTCCGCAGCCACGGGCCCGGTGGTGTGCCCGGGGACGGGTCGACGATCTGGCCGCCGAAAGTCTGTTTGGTCTGGTCGGGCTTCTGCCAGTAACCGCTGCACACATTGCCGCCATGCAGCCAGACTTCGCCGACTTTGCCCGCTGGGTTTTCGGTCCGCTCTTCCGGATCGACAATCCGCACGGTGCAGGCCCGCGGTATCCCGATGCTGACTAGCTCGGTACCGGTTTCGTTCCCGCATGGCTGGGCATGGCCGGCCGCCAGCTTCTCGTAGTCGAACCGGACCGCGATGGGTCGACGTGATCGAGGTGCCGATCCCGCATACACCATCGCTTCCGCCAGCCCATATGACGGCGCCACCGCGTTGGCCGGAAGGTTGTTTCGAGCGAACCGCTCGGTGAACCGCCGAATCGTTGCGGCACGGATGCGCTCGCTGCCGCTGAGGATGGTGTGCACGTCACCGAGGTCATGCCCGGCCATATCCGCATCGGATGTGCGCCGCGCAGCGAGTTCGAACGCGAAGTTGGGCGCTGCGGTGAAAGTGTGCGGATAGCTGGCCAACCGTTGCACCCAGCGGGCCGGCTTCTGCAGGAACGCCACCGGGCTGGTCAACACCGTCGGACAGTCGAGCGTGGTCCCGCCCATGATTCCAAGCAGCAGACCCATGTCGTGATAGAAGGGCAGCCAAGACACCAGCGTGGTGCCCGGGGGCGGTTTGCCGCCGTCGTCGTCGAAGTAGTCGGCCAAAACCTGCCCGATATTGGCGAAGATGTTCTGGTGCGAAACCACCACACCCTTCGGCATGTTGGTTGAGCCGGAGGTGTATTGCAGCAGGGCGATCTTATGCGGCGCTACCGGACGGAAGTCCACGTCCGCGCCGAGGTTGACCGCATCGATTTCGAGAACCGCCGACGGCGGTCCGGGAATGGTGCTGGCGCAAGCGCTGACGTCGTCAACGACCGCCGATGTGGTCAGGACCGCGACCGGCGAACTGTCCCGCAGCGCCGATGACACCCGCTCGTCATGTCGGCCACCCACCGGTACCGGTAGCGGCACCGCGATGAAGCCTGCCGTCATCACGGCCAGGAATCCCACCAGGTAGTCCAGCCCCTGCGGAGCGGCGATCGCAATTCGGTCACCCGGCGCCCCACACGACGCGATCTCGGCGGCCAGCGCATGCACGCGGTGTTGGAGCTGATGCCAGGTGAGGGTCTCGACGAAACCGGACGGGTCGACCTCATAGTCGATGAATGAGTACGCCAGCTGATCCGGGTGTTGGCGGACACGTTCGGCGAGCGCAGCCGGTAGGGAAGATACGACCGTCGACAATGCGACATACCTCCTGGATGCTTGAGACCGCTGTGGAAAATTTCCTCGGATCCCGACGTCCCAGGCTGATCCCACTCGCGGACACTACCACGGTGGACCGGGCGATCGAGAAGAAAGGAGCCAGCGGTTGTGACGCCCCCTTGTGACCTGAGACATTGTAAGGCACGCCGGGCCAAAATCGATAGCGACATGAGTCACAGGCAGAAATGCGCGGGCCGGTCGCCGGCTTGGCGCGATGTCCGGCCACTATCGGTGCCCGCGCGGCCATTGTTGAATGCGGTGGGGGTGAACCTCATCGGACCCACGGCGCCCAGACTGCCGAGGGCCTTTCCGTGCCGCCGGAAAGGACGCCGAAAAAGCCGCGACCTGCGGTGCAAGCCGCATCGGCGCGGAGCCGTGCCGAGCCGGCCCACCCGGTCGTGCGAAGTGGGGCCGGTATGCCGGGGTACTGCGGCTGCGCTCAAGCGAGCCTTGATGCCGCACCGGCGGCTACCGCTTGAGTTCGCCATGCGCACACCGACGAAGTCTGGTTAGCAAATTGCCTCATTGAAGCTGAATTCACTCGCATCAACACAAACCAGCGGAACCAACCCAACAACTAGCTATGGGTCCTCGTGACGATGCCCGATAGCTGGCGCGCGTTATTCGCGGCAATACGCCAAGATCTTGCTTTGGATATCACCAACAAGTTCGGAAAGGTGGTCATTAAGGTAGAAGTGGTGTCCGGGGAACATCCGGGCGCTGAACTCCGAAGTGGTGCGCTCCGCCCACGGCGCCACCTTCTCATGGGTGGCGACCTCGTCGTCGTCCCCGAAGAACGCGAAGATCGGGCAGGATACCGTCGCTCCGGGCGGACACTGGTAGTCGGCGATGGCTTTCAACCCGCGCAGGGTGGGGAGGATTCGCTCGGCGAATTCTTCGTTCTCCAAGAACTCGGGGTTGACCCCGGTAATCTCGCTCACGGCTTTGAGCAGGCCGCGATCGGATTCCGGGATGTGGTCGTATCCCACTCGGCCCGGTGCACCGGACGCGGACACGAACAGAGCGGCGATCGGATTTCCGGCCTCCTCGAATCGGCGGGCCACCTCGAACGCCAGCAGGGCGCCCATGCTGTGACCGAAGAACGCGACCCGCCCGTCGGACTGGTCCAGCGGTTCCAGCATCGTGCACACCTGGTCAGCGAGGTCGGAAATGCTGGTAAACGCACCCAGGTCGTGGCTGCCGCCCCGTCCCGGGTACTGCACAGCAATCCGTTTGATGCCGTTGGGGAACGCATTGGCGAACGAGACGTAATACTGCGGCGACCCGCCGGCATGCGGGAAGATATAAAGTTTCGGGCTGCGCTCGGTCACCCGGCTACCCTAGCGGCGACCCCGGTCGGGCGGCGATACGGTCCGGGTCGGCGCTATCGAGCTACCCGGCGGCCGCGTCTGACGCAACGAACGGCGCGCCGAAGGTGCCGATCGGCCGGAACCCGCGGGCGCGCGCCTGGGCGGCACCGCGGCGGATCAAGGCTTCGACCGCCACGAACCCGGCCTGGTCGGCCACCACCAGCGGCGTCAGCAGCCGGTTGTGGACGAACCCGAACGCAACGCCGTTGGCCGGGTCCGCCCAACCCAGCGAGCCGCCCAGCCCTACGTGGCCGAAGCCGGGCATCAGCCCGGGGAGCGGCACCGTGTGGTAGCCCAGGTGAAACGCCAGCGGCATCCCGAGGTTGCGGTCCGGCCGCAGGTTTCGCCGGCCAGTCAGCCCGGCGACCAGTTCCGGCGACAGAAATCGGGCGCCGTCGATGCGGCCGCCGTTGGCGATCGCGCCGTACATTCGAGCCAACCCGCGTGCGGTCGTCACCCCATTCACCGCCGGCGCCTCGGTGTCCAGCAGCGGAATATCACCCTGAACCACCGCTTTCATGCCCGGGAAATACATCGCGCCGAAGCCGGCGCTCAACTGCAGCGCAGCGATTTTCGGCGCCAGGTAGTTGAACAGCGGATTCGGCAACGTGCTCTGCGGCATGATGATTTGCGCGGCCCGGGTCGGAGCGCTGGCCGGTGGTCGGCCCAGATGCAGGCCATCGGTGTGCAGCGGCTCGGCCAGTTCCCTGCGGATCAGGTCGCGCATGCCCTCGCCGGTGATGGCCCGGGCCAGCCCCGACATCAGCCAGCCGTAGGTCAAGGCGTGGTAGGCGGGTTTGCCAAACGAGTGTTTGGGCGATGCTGCCGCTAGCCGCCGCTCCATCAGTGCATGGTCCAGCAAGTCCTCTCGGCTGGCGCCGCCGAGCCGGGACAGCCCGGCTCGGTGTCGCATCAATTGTCGAACGGTGATCTCCCCCTTGCCGTTGGCGCCGAACTCCGGCCAATACTCGGCTACCGGCGCGTCGTAGCTGACCAGTCCGCGGTCGGCGAGCCGATGTATAACGGTGGACGCCATGCCTTTGGTCGCCGAGAACACCATTGCTCCGGTGTCGGCTGACCAGGGCACCCGGCCGGACCGGTCCGACCAGCCGGTCCAGACGTCGACCACCGGCTCGCCATCGAGGTAGACGGCGAGTGCACCGCCGCCGAACCGCCGACCGGGAAACATCGCAGCAAAGCTGCGCACTATGCACGCGAAGTTTCGATCCGCCGCACCGTGCACATTGGGCGGAAGTACCGACCGCGGATCGCCGAGGCGTTGCTGCCGCACAGTGCTGAATCTACGCTCGTGGTTCGCAAACGTAACTGAAGTTATCTAACTGTTAGCTACCTGCGACTTTGAGTATTTGCTGGGCCGCCAACGCGGGGGTTAACTCGCCGGCCTGCACCTGGCGCTCGATTTCCGCGCGGATCCGGCGCACCGCCGGGTTGGACAGCAGTTGCTCCAGCACGGCGTCGCGGACCAGCTGCCAGGTCCAGTCCACCTGCTGTGCCCGGCGGCGCGCCTCGAACTGGCCGGCGTCGGTGAGCACCTGGCGGTGGCGGACGATGGTGTCCCACAATTCGGCCACCCCGGTGCCCTCGATCGCGCTCATGGTCAGCACCGGCGGCCGCCACAGCGCCTCCCGCGGATGGATCAACCGGATCGCCGCGGACAATTCCCGTGCAGCGACCCGAGCCTCGGCGAGATGTTCGCCGTCGGCCTTGTTCACCACGACGACATCGGCGAGCTCGAGGACGCCCTTCTTGATG
>CAZPZQ010000260.1:0-5214 GCA_964590745.1 uncultured Mycobacterium sp.
ATCTGCGACGGCGACTGGGTGGTGGTCCGCCAGCAGAACGTCGCTGACAACGGCGACATCGTGGCCGCCATGATCGACGGTGAGGCCACTGTCAAAACGTTCAAACGTACCGGCGGTCAAGTGTGGCTGATGCCGCACAACCCCGTATACGAGCCGATCCCCGGCAACGACGCTGCCGTCCTCGGCAAGGTCGTCACGGTGATGCGCAAAGTTTGACGGTCGTGCGATCAGTCACCGATCCCGGTGAGGGAAAAGAATTCCTGACGGGAACGCGGATCACTGCGCAGGGTGCCCAATAGTGTCGAGGTGACGGTGGTCGAGCCGATGGCCTGCACGCCGCGCAGCGTCATGCAGGTGTGTTCGGCGCGGATCACCACACCGACCGCGCGGGGCTGCAGGTGGTCGGTGAGCCAATCCGCGACCTGCTTGGTCAACCGCTCTTGAACCTGCGGCCGGGCGGCAAAATACTCAACCACCCGGGCCAGTTTGGACAACCCGAGAATGCGGTCGCCGGGCAGATAACCGACGCACGCTCTCCCGGTGAACGGCAGAAGGTGGTGCTCGCAGACCGACCGCAGCGGTATATCGCGGGCCAGCACCAATTCGTCGTATCCCTCGTCGTTCGGAAAAGTCGTGGCCTCGAACGGTTTTGGGGAGAACAACTCCGCATATGCCCGGGCCATCCGACCCGGGGTGTCGCACAGTTGCTCGCCGGCCGTAGGGATGCCCAGCGCATGCAGGAACGCCGCCGCCGCTTTCTCGGCGGCGGCCAGATCCGGGATGGGGCGATCAACCAGCCGCAAATCCGCATGCATCGCAACCGACATCTCGCCCTCCCGTATCGACAATATGAATTGTGTTTAGAATGACGGGCGGCGACTCTATTTGTCAAGTTTTTTTGGTGTTAGATTGCCGAGGCGGATTTGGTCCGCGACCCGAGAGCTGCGATCACACGGCCTGAACCGTTGCCGAGGTTGACTTAGCGGTGGCGCACCGGCCCGGTTACCCGGCCCGGACAAAGCCGTTACGCTCGGCGGCTTCTTCACTGGCAAACCAGATTTCGGCCAGGGTGTCGTCATACAGGGCGCTGTCCTCGGTGTAGTAGAGGCCCGAGCCCATGTTGGCTTTCACCGGATATCCCTCCGGCGCCTGGTACGGGTCGTCCAGGGGAAGGTGCATTGCCGGCAGCACCGGCTCACCTCGTTGCGGTATGCCTGCGCCGATACCGGACCCCTGCTCCGGAGTCTCCACGATCGCGTGTCGACCGGTGCCGCTGAGCTCAGCCTCGGTCGGGACCCGGGTGGGCGCGGTGTCGACGGCGTCGGGGTCGTCCACTTCGGTTTCGGCGTAGTCGGTCCACGGGCTGTCCGGCGCCGATCGCTCCAGCAGATCCGGCCCGGACGAGGGGCCGCCGAGCGACTCGCTGTACCGGCTCGGCACCCGAACGGTGGTTTCCGACTCCGGCTGCCGTACCGACCACTGATCATCGATGCCGGAATCGTCGTGGATCGGTGCGGCGACATCGCTCGCGCTGCTGTTGGCCTCAGCGTCGGCCCAGCGCCGTTGCCGCCACCACAGCGCCAGCCACGCCACCGCACCCAGGGCGGCCAGCACCCCGGCTGCGATCAGCAGCCACCACCAGTGCCAGCCGTGGTCCGTGGCACCGGTCGACACCGAACTGCCGCTCGGCGCGTTCACCCCGGGCACCTGCAGGCCGGCCAGCGACTTCGCCAGGTTCGCCGGCTGGGTGCTGAAGGTGTTAGTGACCCGGTTCCAGGAGATCTTGCCGCCGGTGAACTTCTGCGAGACCACGTCGCCGTCCACCGCCTGGTCGCCCACCGGCGCACCGAGCGCGCCGGAGGCGCCGTCGAGTTTGTCCCAGGCGGCCTTCATCGCACCCCGGACCACGAACGCGCCGTTCTCCGGGGTGAAGAAGATCACCGGCTCGTCTACGGCCGAGAACGTGCTGATCCGGCTGCCGGCGACGGCGCCGTCCCGCTCGTTGGCGATCGGGAAGCCAAGGTCGCTGCCGATCGGACCGCCCAGCGACTCGTACTTGGCCAGGATCTCGCCTTCGACGGCGTTCGCGCCGGTCGCCGGGGTGTAGTAGACCTTGCCCCCGGCGAAATCCTGACCCATGCCGTCATCGCCGACCTGGTATTGCGCGCCTTTTCGGCCCCCCAGCGGGCCCGCCGCCCCGCCGGCGGCGCGCCAGGCCCGGTTGATCGCCTCGACGGGATCGATCTGCACCTGCAGGTCGGCCAGTTGCCCGGCCAACTCCGGCGGCACGGTGCTGAACGTCCTGGCCCGGCTGTCCCAGGACAGCTGGCCGCCGCTGAACTTCTGGGTGATGACGTTTCCGTCGTAGCTTTCGTCTGAGGTCGGCACCCCCAGTGCACCGGTGGAGCTGCCCAATTTGTCCCAACCGGCGTTCATCACCCCGCGCACCACATACGCACCGTGTTCAGGCGTCCAGAAGATCACCGGGTTATCCGCCGCCGAGAACGTAGCGACCCGGCTGTCCGGGCTGACCAGCCCGGGAACCTCATCGATGTTCGGGAAGCCCAGGTCGCTGTTCACCGGGCCACCCAACGACTCGTATTTATCGAGAACCGGGCCGTACAGCGCCCGAGCACCGGTTTCCGGAGTGAAGAACATCTTTCCACCGGCAAAGTCCTGAACGAACCCGGCGCCGGCCGGATACACATCCCCTTGTGGAGCACCCAGCGGCGACGCTTCTCCGCCGGCGGCATCCCACGCCGCGGTGATGGCGTCGTGAGCGTCGGACTCCGGGGTGGCCGCAGCGGTCGGCAACGACACCGCAACGCCCACCACGGCCAACACAGCCGCAAGAGCGAACACCACGCCCGCAACTGTTTCTCGTAATCGAACCTGGCGCCTAGACACCCAAGCCTCCCCAGCCACAGCTATTTCGCAATCATTTCCGACCTAGACTTTGCTCTGTCGGACGACAATCGCGAAGCATTGGCGTCGATATTACGGAAATAGAGACCCAGCTGATGCCGGATTGATGCTTGACCACACTTCGGGACAACTCAGGGTTACCCGCCACCGCACCCGTGGCCTCGGCTAAACGTCCAGGCCGGGCGGGCGGCGGCCTGGGCTACACGCCCAAGCTGCGCCCGATGATCTCCTTCATGATCTCGGTGGTGCCACCGTAAATCGTCTGTACCCGCGAATCCAAGTACGCCTGCGCAATGGGGTACTCACGCATGTAGCCGTAGCCGCCGTGCAGTTGCAAGCACCGATCGACCAGTCGAACTTGCGCTTCGGTGCTATACCACTTGGCCATTGCCGCCTGCTCCACCGTCAATTTCTCATCAAGGTGCAGCCGGATAAATTCATCGACCATGACTCGCACCGCGGTGGCCTCGGTGGCCAGTTCGGCCAACAGGAAGCGGCTGTTTTGGAAGCTGCCGATCGAGCGGCCGAACGCGGTGCGCTCCTTGGTGTAGGTGATGGTCTGCTCAAGCACCGCTTCCATCGCCGCAGCGGCCATGACGGCGATCGAAATCCGCTCCTGAGGCAGGTTTTGCACCAGATAGATGAACCCCATGCCCTCCTCGCCCAGCAGGTTTTCCACCGGGACTTCCACGTCGGTGAACGACAGCTCGGCGGTGTCCTGGGCATCCAGTCCGATCTTGTCCAGGTGCCGGCCACGCTCGAAACCCGACATGCCGCGTTCGACAACCAGCAGTGAGAAGCCCTGGGAGCCTTTCTCCGGGTCGGTTTGCGCCACCACGATCACCAGGTCGGAGTGAATACCGTTGGTGATGAAGGTCTTCGACCCGTTCAGCAGATAGTGGTCCCCGTGTTTGACCGCGCGGGTTTTGATGCCCTGCAGATCGCTGCCGGTGCCGGGCTCGGTCATGGCGATCGCGGTGATGAACTCACCGGTGCAGAACTTCGGCAGCCACCGCTGCTTTTGCTCCTCGGTGGCCAACCGCAGCAGGTACGGCGCGACCACGTCGTTGTGCAGCACGAAGCCGATGCCGTTGTAGCCGCCGGCGACGGTCTCTTCGGTGACGATGGTGTTGTATCGGAAATCCGGATTGCCACCCCCGCCGTATTCCTCGGGGATCGCCATCCCCAGAAAGCCCTGCTTGCCCGCCTCCAGCCAGACGTTACGATCCACGATCTTGTCTTTGGCCCAGTCGTCGTGGAAGGGCGCGACGTGCCGGTCCAGGAAGGCGCGATAGGACTCCCGGAACAGGTCGTGCTCCGGTTCGAACAGCGTGCGCTGGTATTTGACGGCGCCGGTCATGCTGGCCTCCACAGTGTGCTCGATAGGCTGGTGACACGCCCGCCCCGAAGATATACCAACCGGATGGTTGGGCGTATCGAACCCCGCCGACCGTGCAGCTTTGTCCACTCTCAGCGGCCTACCAACGGCGTGTTCTGCACGCTCGGCGGGTACGGGCCGCTACCGGGCGGCGAACTCATCGAGTGACGCGGCCAACGCGGCAGGCACCCGGGCGGTGATCCGGGTCCCCGCGGCGTCGTGGCGCGTCTCATGCACCCGCCCTTCGTCATAGAGCCGAGCCACCAGGTCGCCGCGGTGGTAGGGGATCACCACATCGACGGCGGTGTCGGTGGGAGCGGTCAGCTGCGCCATCCGTCGAAGCAGTGCATCGACGCCGTCCCCGGTGCGTGCCGACACGAACACCGCGTCTGGCAAGGCTCGCCGCAGCCGGGCCAGCGCCAGGTCACCGGCGCTGTCGATTTTGTTGACCGCCAGCAGTTCCGGTGCGGGCCGGCCATTCTGTTCGGCGACTACCTCGCCGACCACCTGCCGGACCGCGTTGATTTGGGCCAACGGGTTGACGTCGGCGCCGTCGACGACGTGCAACAAAAGATCGGCATCGGCGACCTCCTCCAGAGTCGAGCGGAACGCCTCGACCAGTTGGGTGGGCAGGTGCCGGACGAAGCCGACGGTGTCGGTCAACACGAACGGTCGACCATCCTCGAACTGCCCGCGCCGGGTGGTGGGTTCCAGGGTGGCGAACAGTGCATCCTGGACCAGCACCCCGGCGCCGGTCAGCGCGTTGAGCAGGCTGGATTTGCCGGCGTTGGTGTAGCCGACGATCGCGATTGACGGGACGTCGCTGTGCCGGCGCCGGTGCCGCTGGGTGTCGCGGACCTGCTTCATCGCCTTGATGTCGCGGCGCAGCTTGGCCATCCGCTCCCGGATCC
>CAZPZQ010000261.1:0-5208 GCA_964590745.1 uncultured Mycobacterium sp.
GGAAGTGATACGCCTGATAGGTGTAGTGCCACAGGGAGCGAAGCGCGCCCGGCACCGGGATCCATCCGCGCTCACCGATCGACTGGCCGACCTCGTGTCGGTCGACAGCCGTCTCGGAGGCGAACCAGGGTGCATACGCGGCCAGATAAACCCCGAACGGGATGAGCAGCAGCGCATAGGTCGTCGGGCCCAGGTCGCGGCGCACCATCCCCAGCCACGGCCGCGGCACCCGGTACTGACGGCGCGCCGCCACGTCGAACGCCAGCGACATCGCCCCGAAGAAGGCGATGTAATACAAGCCGGACCACTTGGTGGCACACGCCAAGCCGAGCAGCACCCCGCCAGCGAACCGCCACCAACGCACCCCGAGCCGCGGTCCCCACGGCGTCTCGGCGCTGCGGCCCTCGGTCAAAACGGTGTGCATCCGCATCCGTACCTGGTCACGGTCGACGATGAGCGCGCCGAACGCGGCCACCACGAAGAAGGTCAGGGAACCGTCCAGCAGCGCCGTCCGCGCGCCGACGAAACTGACCCCGTCGCCGATCAGCAGAAGTCCGGCCAACCCACCGACCAACGTCGAACGGCTGATCCGGCGAACGATCCGCACCACCAGTGCCACCAAGATGACGCCGAGTAACGCACCGGTGAACCGCCAGCCCACCCCGGTGTAGCCGAACAGCGCCTCCCCGATCGCGATCAACTGCTTGCCCACCGGGGGATGCACCACCAGGCCGTAGCCCGGGTTGTCTTCGACGCCGTGGTTGTGCAGCATCTGCCAGGCCTGCGGTGCGTAATGCTTCTCGTCGAAGATCGGGGTGCCGGCGTCAGTCGGTGAGCCGAGGTTGACAAACCGGGTGACGGCGGCCAGTGCGGTGAGCACACCGGTCACCACCCATCCGGCGAACCGGTCAGCCGGCCCGAAATCGGCCGGCGGCACGAGCGGACCCGGGCTGATCACCGGTACCGGGCGCTCGGCCGTCACAGCCGCCGGGCCGGCCACGGGCGAAGCGGTGCTCACTTGCGCGATCGTAGGCTGTGCGCCATGACCGCCGGTCGACTGTTACTGGCTGCCACGCCGCTGGGTCAACCCGCTGACGCATCGGCGCGCCTCATTTCCGCGCTGGGCACCGCCGATGTGCTTGCCGCCGAAGACACCCGGCGGGCGCGGAAGTTGGCGCGGGCGCTCGACGTGGTGATCACCGGCAAGGTCATCAGCCTGTTCGACGCCAACGAAGCCGCGCGGGTGGCATCGCTGGTGGCCAAGGTGAAAGCCGGCGCGACGGTGCTGGTGGTCAGTGACGCCGGGATGCCGGTCATCAGCGATCCGGGTCACCGGCTGGTCACGGCATGTATCGCCGCGGGCGTCCCGGTCAGCTGCTTGCCCGGGCCGTCGGCGGTGACCGCCGCGCTGGTGGTGTCGGGGCTGGCGACCGACAAGTTCTGCTTCGAGGGCTTCGCTCCGCGCAAGCAGTCGGCGCGCAAGGCATGGTTGGCTTCGTTGGCCGACGAGCGCCGCACCTGCGTGTTCTTCGAGTCACCGCGGCGGCTGGCCGGCTGCTTGCGCGACGCCGCCGACCAACTCGGCACCACGCGCCGGGCCGCGGTATGCCGGGAGCTGACCAAGGTGCATGAAGAGGTGGTGCGCGGAACCCTGGACGAGCTGGCGGACTGGGCCGCCGATGGTGTGCTCGGGGAGATCACCGTGGTGCTGGCCGGGGCGACCCCCCGCCATGACCTGGCCGAGCTGGTGGCTGAAGTTGCACAGCTGACCCGGGCCGGGATGAGGGTTAAGGATGCCTGCGCGCAGGTGGTGGCCGCGCATCCGGGTGCGCCGCCGCGGCGCGAACTCTACGCCGCGGTACTGGGTTCTCGAGGTGCTCAAGGTTCGCCGGAATGATCCGGTCCGGCGAGCCGCACCGCCGCACCACCCTGCCCGACCTGGTGCTCGTCCACGGGGGAGCGCACGCCGCCGACTGCTGGGATCTGATGATCGCAGAACTGCGGCGACAGGAGCCCGAACTGCGGGTGCTGGCGGTCGATCTGCCCGGCCGACGCAACAAGCCCGGCAACCTGGTGACTGCCACCATCGCCGACTGGGTGGACTCGGTCGTCGCCGACATCGAGCACGCCGACTTCGGCGATGTGGTGATCGTCGGACATTCGATGGCCGGGGTGACGGTTCCGGGTGTCGTCGCCAAGCTCGGCGCTGCACGAGTGCGCGAGATGGTGCTGGTGGCGGCGTTCGTTCCGCCGCAACACACCGCGATCATCGACACGCTGACCGGATTCCTGGGGTTCTACGCCCGGCACGTCATCAGCTTCGCCCCCCGGACTGTCACCTTGCCCGCGGTGTTGGCCAGGCTGGGGTTTTGCACCGGGATGACGCCCACACAGCGTCAGTTCGCCCTCTCCCGGATCTACCCGGAATCGCTCGGCGTGCCCCGCGAACCGGTCGATCGCGGCTGCCTACCCGACGAGGTGCCGCGGTCGTGGGTATTGACGCTGAACGACCGGGCGCTGTCCGGCTGCTCGCAGCGGGCTAGCATCGCCGCGCTCGGCGGGGTGCAAACGGTGATTGCCATCGACGCGTGCCACGACGTGATGATCAGCCACCCCGAACGGCTGGCCCAGATCCTCATCCAGCGCTGTCGAGCGCGACGGTGAGCGCGGCACCGACAATCGGGGCCGCCTTGTGCAGGCATTCCTCCCACTCGGCGTCGGCGTCGGAGTCCGCCGTGATGCCGCCGCCAACTCCCAGCACCGCGCCGCCCGCCGCATCGAATTCCACCGTCCGGATCGCGACGTTCAACTCGCAGCCGGCTATCGGCGACGCCAAGCCGACTGTGCCGCAGTATATTCCACGTCGGTACGGCTCCCACTGACGCAGCAGTTGTCGGGCCCGAAGCTTCGGTGTCCCGGTGACCGAAGCGGGCGGGAAACTCGCATCGAGCAGCGCCGACGTCGGCACTTCGACCGGCACCCGGGCCGACACCGTCGACACCAGATGCCACACTCCCGGCGCTTGGCGCACCGTCAGCAGTTCGGGCACGGTGACCGTCCCGGTGGTCGCTACTCGACCCAGGTCGTTGCGAACCAGATCGACGATCATGATGTTCTCTGCGACGTCCTTGACCGAGGACCGCAACGCCGACGGGTCCGCGTCGAGCGGCAGGGTCCCTTTGATCGGGCTGGAGATCGTCTGGTCGCCTCGTCGACGCACAAACAACTCCGGCGACAACGAGGCCACCGCCCCCCAGTCCCCGGCGAGGAAGGCCGCCCGGGCCGGCGCCGTGCGGGTTACCGCCTCGACGTAGAAGTCCAGTGGCGCCCCGGTGACGGTCCCGGTGAATCGGGTGCAGACGCACGCCTGGTACACCTCCCCGGCTCGGATCGCCGCCAGGCACTCCAGGACGCCGAAGCGGTGCGCCCGCCGATCGGGCGCCGCCCAATAGATCCGGCAGCCGCCGACCGGCACCGGCGCCGTCAACGCATCGTCCAGCCAACCGGGCATGGCCGCGCCGGACAGGCTCTCGTACCACCACTGGCCGTCGCGGTCACAGCGCAGCACGCAGTCGGTCCAGCCGCCGGCGGCTTCCGGAATCCGAGCCGGTTCGCCAGCGCTGCCCGGATCGGGATAACAGAGGTAGCCGATCCAGCCGCCACCCACCGCGCTGGTGTCCGAGCCGGGCGCGACGTCGAAAACAGCATCCGGGTCGACGGGCTGGACCGACACGCTGGGCGCGATCACCGCGAGCGCTCCGAACCACTCGCCGCTCAGCGCTGCCGGTTGCGGCAGTCCGTGGCGGGCGGTGGCGTCACGGACCGCGCGCAACACCCGGGGTGCTCCGCCCAGCGCGCCCAGCCGCTCGATTCGCACCGCACTAGCTTGGCAGATGTCAGGTTCGCGCTCCCGCCCGCTCGCCGGAGAAAGCGAGAATCCGCGTGGCGGCGACACCGCCCCGCTGTCGCGTCTCGGCATCTCAGAGCGGTGATCCGCCCGAAATGTGCTGTGGCCGTTGAGGCGTGGCCACCGGAACCCCCGGGCGCGGTTGGGAAAGCACGGTAGACTGGCTGGTGATCAAGAAAGGGACTCATGGTGAAACCGCTATCCGAGTTGTTAATGGAGCTTGCCAAGCGAGTCAAGCGAGTGGAGGATTCGCTCACCGAAACGCGCGAGAGAAGCCAGACCGTCCTGCAGGAGCGCCGCCAAGAACTTGAGCAGGAATTCGACCGCAAGAAGAATGAATTCGACGAGGTGATGGCGCAGTTGGCCGATGCGCCCCGCAACTGGTGGTCGGACACCAAGGGCTTGGTCGAGCGCCAGGTCGCCACGATGCGCAACGACTTCGAGAAGTGGCAGAGCGAAGTCCGGGAGAAAAGCGCGCAGCGGGCGGCCGACTACGCCGAGGAGAACGCGACGGTGGCGATGAAGATGGCCGATTACTTCCTCAATGCCGCAGAATGGGCGGCTGTTCAGGCACGACTGGCGCGCGCCGAGGCTGACGAACTGGTCGAAAAGAACTGAGGCGTTTCATTACTACGGCGGACGCCAAGCTTGTTTGCGGTCAAGGAACGTACCGGGGGAACACTCCACTCGGCGCCGGCAAGGCAACGCCTGGCTTTAGCCGCTCGCTGACGGCGGCGAAGGTCCGCCGGTCGTCCGGCTGGCCGAGCAAGTCCAACAGCTTGGCTGCTGATCGCGGCATCACCGGCTGGATCAGCAGTGCGGCGATGCGCACCACCTCCAACGTGGTGTAGAGCACGGCGCCG
Source organism: uncultured Mycobacterium sp. (assembly GCA_964590745.1). Lineage (GTDB taxonomy): Bacteria > Actinomycetota > Actinomycetes > Mycobacteriales > Mycobacteriaceae > Mycobacterium. The sequence goes on from CAZPZQ010000261.1 coordinate 4,771, forward strand.
AAGCGGGCCCGATCGGCCGCGGATTCGCTCTTGGCCAACACCCACGGCTGCTGCGCGGAGAAATACTTGTTCGCCGCACCCAGCACCAGCCATATCGCCTCCAGGCCCAGATGCATCGCCTGGGCGCCGAAGGCGGCGCGCACCCGCTCCAGCAGCCCGTCCGCCGACGAAAGTAAATCCTCGTCGTCCGCGGTTAAATCCGTTGGTTCCGGCACGATCCCATCGAGATTCTTTGCCACCATCGACAATGAGCGCTGCGCCAGGTTACCCAATTCGTTGGCCAAATCGGTGTTGACGCGGGTGATCATCGCCTCGTCGCTGTAGCTGCCGTCTTGGCCGAAAGGTATCTCCCGCAGGAGGAAATACCGCACCTGGTCCACCCCGAACGTCTCGATCAGCTCGACCGTCGACGACGCCGTGCTCCGGGAGGCGGTGCGT
>CAZPZQ010000262.1:0-5195 GCA_964590745.1 uncultured Mycobacterium sp.
CCTATGCGCAGTCCAAGCTGGCCAACCTGATGTTCGCCCGCGAGCTGCAGCGCCGCCTGACTGCTGCCGGGTCGCCGAAACGCTCCTATGCGGTGCATCCCGGAATTTCCAGCACCGCCTTGTTCGACAACGACAAGACCCCGATGGGTCTGGCCGCCAAATACGCCATGCCGATCATCGGCTTACCCCCGCGGATCGCCGCACAGGCCATGCAGTTCGCCGCCACCATGCCGGACGCCGACCCGACTGTTTACTGGGGGCCGAGCCGTACCCGGCCCGGCCGCGGGCCGATCCGCTGCCCATCGAGCCGGCTGTCGAAAAACCGGGAGCTGTGGCGCCGGCTCTGGCAGGAGTCGGAGAAAATGACCGGCGTCAGTTACCCGCTCTGAGGTCCGCACGTCCGCATTAACGTCTGCCACACCAGCAAGGGGAGCACCGCGAGCGAGCACAGCAACGCGAGCACCGCGAGCGGGCACAGCAACGCGAGCACCGCGAGCCAGGGCTATGTGCTGCTGCCCGTCTCCCCGCGACACGCCGCCACGTTGTCGCTGCAATGCGGGCGCACGACATGCCCCCGCCACCCAGTGACGCATGTGGCTGTCGAGGCCTGTGCGCTCGGTGTGCCAACCTGACATCGTCGACAAACTACCCCCGACGAGGTGGCAGTCCGGTTAAGTTGTGGCGAGCCACCCACCGAGCCGAAAGTGACCATGCGAGTTGACGGGCGCGACATCGCGGTTACCGGCCGGCTGCTGGAGCCGCTGACTCGGCGCACCAACGACATCCTGCGGCTGGCCATGGCGACGGTCGTCCTCGCTGTGGTGATCGCCAGCTCGCTGATCACCCGCTACGAATGGGTCACCCTGGAACGGTCCATCTCCCGGATCGTCGGGGTGCTGTCGCCCACCCAGTCCAACTTGGTGTACTTGGGCTACGGCACCGCCATCCTGGCCTTACCGTTCGCCATCCTGATCGGCCTGATCGTCTCGCGGCAGTGGAAACTGCTCGGCGCCTACGCGATAGCCGGGCTAATCGCCGTACTGTCCCTGTCGGTGCGCAGCACCGGCATGGCCGCGCCCCGTTGGCATTTCGACCTGTCTGAGCAGTTGGCCACCACGCTGTCCCAGTTCCTCGACGACCCGCGTTGGATCGCGATGCTCGCGGCGATGCTCACCGTGTCCGGCCCCTGGCTGCCCGCCCGGTGGCGGCGCGGCTGGTGGACGCTGCTGTTGGCGTTCGTCCCGATCCACCTGGTGGTCAGCGCCATCGTGCCGGCCCGATCCCTGCTGGGCCTGGCAGTGGGGTGGTTCGTCGGCGCGCTGGTGATCCTGGTCGTCGGCACCCCGGCGCTGGAAGTACCGCTGGACGACGCCGTCCGCGCGCTGGCCGCCCGTGGCTACCACATCTGCGGGCTCACCGTGGTGCGCGGTGCCGGGCGCGGCCCGCTGGTGCTGTCGGCCACCGCCGAGCACCCCGCAGTGATCCAGTTGTACGGCCCGAACCAGCGCAGCGGCAACGCACTGCGCCAACTCTGGTACAAGCTGCGGCTGCGTGACACCGAAACCGCGCCCCTGCACGCCTCCATGCGCCGGGCCGTCGAGCACCGGGCACTGATGGCGATCGCCATCGGCCAAGTCGGGGTGGCCAACTCTTCAACCATCGCGGTGGCCGCGCTGGATCGAGGCTGGACGCTCTACGCGCACACCCCGGTTCGCGGAGTTCCTATCACCGACTGCGCGACCACCACCCCGGTGGCGAAGGTGTGGCAAGCGCTGCGCGAGCTGCACGATCAGGGCATCTCGCACGGTGATCTCCGCGGCAGCAGAATCACCGTCGAGGGCGGCACGGTGCGGTTCGGCGGTTTCGGTAACGCCGAATACGGTGCCACGGCGGCACAACTGCAATCCGACATCGCTCAACTGCTGGTCACCACGTCGGCACTGTACGACGCGCGCTCGGCGGTATCCGCGGCCATCGACGCGTTCGGCGCCGACACCGTGCTGACCGCGTCTCGTCGGCTGACCAAAGCCGCTGTGCCGGCGCAGGTCCGCCGGACCCTGCCGGACGCGGGTGCCGTCATCGCGGCCAGCCGAGAAGAAGTCAAACGCCAAACCGGCGCCGATCAGATCCGCACTCAGACCATCACCCGGTTCACCCGCAGCCAGCTCATCCAGTTGGTGCTGCTGGTCGGCCTGGTCTACGTCGCCTATCCGTTCATCAGCGCGGTACCAACGTTTTTCACCCAGCTGCGCACCGCGAACTGGTGGTGGGCGCTGGTGGGGCTGGGCGTGTCCTCGCTGACCTACGTGGGCGCCGCGGCGGCGCTCTGGGCCTGCGCCAACGGACTCGTCAGCTTCAAGAACCTCTCAATCATGCAGATAGCCAATACGTTTGCCGCCACTACCACCCCCGCCGGAGTCGGCGGCCTGGCGTTGAGCACCCGGTTTCTGCAGAAAGGCGGCCTGACCACGATGCGCGCCACCGCCGCGGTGGCGCTGCAGCAGGCGGTACAGGTGATCGTGCACATCGTGTTGCTGATCATCTTCAGCACCGCCGCCGGTGTTTCAGCCGATCTGTCCCACTTCGTGCCGGACGCCGCGCTGATCTACCTGATCGCCGGTGTGGCGCTGGGCATCGTCGGCATCTTCCTGCTGGTGCCCAACCTGCGTCGCTGGCTGGCGGTGGCGATCGGCCCCCGGCTGAAAGAGGTCAGCGCCGACCTGGCCGAGCTGGCCCGCGAACCGCGCCGGCTGGCGTTGATCGTGCTGGGTGCGGCCGGCACGACGCTCGGTGCGGCGCTGGCGCTATGGGCCAGTGTCGCGGCGTTCGGCGGCAACACCTCGTTCGTCACCGTCACGGTGGTGACCATGGTGGGTGGCACGCTGGCTTCGGCTGCCCCGACCCCCGGCGGTGTCGGCGCGGTGGAAGCCGCCCTCATTGGTGGGCTGGCCGCGTTCGGTGTGCCGGCCGCGTTGGGTGTTCCGTCGGTGCTGCTGTATCGGGTGTTGACCTGCTGGCTGCCGGTGTTCGTCGGCTGGCCGGTGATGCGGTGGTTGACCAAGAACGAAATGATCTGAGGCGCAACTGCGCTGCGTCGTAGCGATAGAGCAGACCTGGCCGCACGTGGTCGTCACGATGCCGCTCTGCGGTGCGTAGAGCAGGGACCAGTTCACTCAACACCTCGCCCGGAGGCCAGCCGAGCTCGCCCTTGCCGCAGCGATAACATGCCGATGTGTCGAGGATGGCTGTAGCCGCTTTCGCTGGCTCTCAGGCGATGCGGTCGATCGCCGCCAGCGCGGTGGCGAGGGCGATCTCGGCGTCGTAGTGAGCCTGCATGTTGATGAAGAACATGTCGCTCAGGCCGAGAGCGCGGGATGGTCGCAGCGCAGTATCAGCGGTGATCGCGCGCTTCTCCAGTCGGTTACCCGGCGGCACCCTTAGGTCGTTGATGCCCTCGGCGGTGTTGATCAGGATGAGCTTGTTGTAGGCGAGTCTGCTGAGTTCCGGGCCGAGTTTCTTGACATAGTGGCGGTGCCAGATCGCCTCGGTGTCCTTATCCCGGAACGGGCGAATCACCTGTCAATGCCAACGCCCCGCCTCACGAACACCAAACGTTACGATCCTGGTCGATCCCAAAATTTGTGCGCAGAGTTCGCCGCAGCCACTATTGCGCAACAAGATCCCGGCCGGCACCCACGACGCTGACTACGACGACGTCCTGGGCTCGACGACCATACGGATCTAATGCTCACCCAGACCCCCGACAGGTTCCGATCCCGCCGCGGCATAAGTCCGGGTCACCACCGGCTCGTCATACCCGGCACCGATCACGCTGCGCCGCACCGTATCCCCGATGTCCTCGGCCCGCTCGGCAGCGGCCAGGGCGACCACGCAGCCGCCGAAGCCGCCGCCGGTCATTCGGGCCCCCAGCGCGCCGGCCCGCACCGCGGTATCGGCGATCAGGTCGATGTGGTCGGTGCTGATCTCGAAGTCGTCGCGCATCGACCGGTGCGATGCGGTGAGTAGCCGCCCGGCCGCGGCGAAGTCCAACTCGGCCAGTGCGGCAACGAAATCCAGCACCCGCTCGTTCTCGGTGAGTACGTGACGGACCCGGCGGGCATCGGCCGGATCGGCCAGGCCGTCGAGCACCGACGTCCCGTGGTGCTGCACCTCGCGCAGCGACGTCACGCCTAGCTGCGCGGCGGTGCGTTCGCACGACCGGTGGCGCGCCGCGTACTCCCCGCCGGCGTGCGAATGCCGTGCTCGAGAGTCGATGAGCAGCAGCGCCATCCCGCTCGCGTCCGGGTCGAACGACACCGGATGCACGGCGACGTCGCGAAAGTCGATCAGCAGCGCCGTGGCCGGCTCGCCGAACAGCGCCGCCAGTTGGTCGAGCAGCCCGGACGGCACACCGACGTAATCATTTTCGGCGCGCTGCGCGATCCGAGCCTGATCGATCCGGTCGATGCGCAGCCCACCGGCCGTCGCGACCGCGCCGAGCACCGCGCATTCCAGCGCGGCCGAGGACGCCAGGCCCGATCCGATGGCCAGGTCGCTGGTGATGTCCATCGTCCCGCCCGACACCGGGTGACCGGTGTCGCGCAGCGCCCAGACCACCCCGGCCACATACGCCGCCCAGCCGGTCACCCCGCCAGGGGCGGTGTCCAGCGGGATGCGCACCGGTTGTTCGTTCGGGTCGGCGTGGTCGCTGCGCACGGTGATCGTGTCGGTGGGTTGCGGGGTGAAGCTGACGGTGGTGCGCTGCGGCAGCGCGATCGGCAGCGCGAAACCGCCGTTGTAGTCGGTGTGTTCGCCGATCAGGTTGACCCGGCCCGGTGCGGAGTAGCTGATCACAGGCGACGCAGCCGGTCGGCGACGGATTCCGGGGTGACATCGGAGATGAAGGCGTCCATCGCCGACTCCGAGGCCGCCAGATACTTCAGTTTGGTGGCGCTGCGCCGGATCGACATCAGCTCGGCGTGGAAGTAGCCGTCGGCCTGCGCGCCGTCGTCGCGGTACTGGTGCAGTGCGGCCATGTAGGGCAGCCCGGCGTCGTAGATGCGGTCGAAGCGGCCCAACAGCTCCCGGTAGATCACCGCGAAGTCGTCGAGTTCGGCGTCGGTCAGCTCGGTCAGGTTGTGCACCCACCGATTGGGGTACAGGTGCACCTCGACCGGCCAGCGCGCCGCGAACGG
>CAZPZQ010000263.1:0-5185 GCA_964590745.1 uncultured Mycobacterium sp.
CACCCAGTCAACCGTCAGCATCGCCAAGATCGCTTTCACCGGCGCCGTCATCGGTGGCGGCGGCCTTGCCTTCGCCGGCCACGCGGCCGCGGCCACCGATGACGAATGGGACCGGGTCGCCGGCTGCGAGTCCGGTCGCAACTGGGCCATCAACACCGGCAACGGATACCAGGGGGGCCTGCAGTTCGCGCAGGGCACCTGGAGCGCCCACGGCGGTGGTAAGTACGCGCCGTCCGCGCACCTGGCCACCCGGGAGCAGCAGATCGCGATCGCTGAACATGTGCTCGCCACCCAGGGCCGCGGCGCCTGGCCGGTCTGCGGTCGCGGCCTGTCCGGCCCGACTCCGCGCGATGTACCGACATCGGCCCCGCAGGATGCACCGATCGACGACCCCGCGGTGAACGGCGAAACGGTGGCGCTGAGCAACCCGGTGGCCCCGCCACCGGAGGCACCGGCACCGCCGCCTTGGTGGCTACCGCCGGCACCCGAGGCTCCGGCACCGCCAGCCGACGACCTGCCACCGGCTCCGGAGGCTCCCGCGCCGGAGGCTCCCCCCCCGGAGGCAACCGCCCCGGAGGCACCCGCTCCAGAGGCTCCCGCGCCGGAGGCACCCGCGCCGGAGGCACCCGCCCCGGAGGCACCCGCTCCAGAGGCACCCGCTCCGGCCCCCGAGGCGCCGCCGACGCCGTTGGCCGAAGAACTGCCCCCGGCACCCGAGGCACCGGCACCGGAGGCACCGGCACCCGAGGCACCGGCACCGGAGGCACCGGCACCGGAGGCACCGGCACCCGAGGCACCGGCACCCGAGGCACCGGCACCGGCACCGGAAGATGCGCCACCGGCGCCTGCACCCGGCGACGACGCCGCGCCGGCGCCGGACAACAACCGGGTCGTCGAGGCCGGCTACCACGAGCAGTTGTGGCAAGCGATCCAGGGTCAGAACGTGAGCGTCAACGCCGCTCTGGCAGCTTTCGTCCCGCAACCGCCGGTGCAGCACGTCTGAGCGTCGGACGCGGGTTAAGTCAGGCCGAACCGACCCATTCGTCGGTACCGTCGGCGAAGAACTGGTGCTTCCACACCGGTAGTCGCGCCTTGATGGTGTCGACCAGGTGTGAGCAGGTCTGAAACGCTGCCTTGCGGTGGTCTGCGGCCACCGCGGCCACCAGGGCCGCCTCGCCGATATGCAAGGTGCCGATGCGGTGACTAGCCGCGAGGGCGCGCACACCGCTGGACGCCTCGGCGACTTCGGCGAGCACGTCGGCCATGACCTGCTCGGCGGATGGATGCGCGGAGTACTCCAGCCGGACCACCTGGCGGCCGTGGTCGTGGTCGCGGATCATGCCGACGAACCCGGCGATGGCACCGGCCGCCTGGTGGCCCACCAGGCTTTCGTGTTCGGCAAGCAGGATCGGTTGCTCGGTGACCGCGGACCGCAGCACCCGTGCCATCACTGCCGCCCTGCCCGGTTGGCGCATGTCATCGCTGGTGATCCTGGCCGGCGAGTTGATCCAGGGCGTGGTCGAGGACGTCGGCGAGCACAGCCAAGCCGTCCCGGACCCCGCCGGATGAACCCGGCAGGTTGATGATGAGTGTTCGGCCCGCGACCCCGCACACGCCACGGGACAGCACCGCCGTCGGCACCTTCGGCAGACCGGAGCGGCGGATGGCATCAGCTAGACCGGGAACCTGGTAATCCAGTACCGCGGTCGTCTGGGCGGGGGTGTCGTCGGTGGGGGAGATTCCGGTGCCGCCGGAGGTGATGATCAGGTCGACTCCGGCGTCGATAGCGTCGCGCAGCGACCGTCCCACCGGATCGCCGTCGGCAACCACCTCGGGCTGAACCGGTGCGAAGCCACGCTGGCCGAGCCATTCGGCGATGATCGGCCCGGTGCGGTCGGTGTAGTCACCGGCGGAGGCGCGGGTGGAGGCGATGATGATCCGTGCCGATCGGGTCGTCATCACCGCTCCCAGGCCCCACTGCGACCGCCGTCCTTGCGCAACACCCGGATGTCATCGATGCGGGCGGCGCGATCCACCGCTTTGATCATGTCGTAGAGCGTCAGAGCCGCGACGCTCACCGCGGTCAATGCCTCCATCTCTACCCCGGTCCGGTCGGTGCTGCGCACGGTGGCGATAATGTCGATGTCTGATTCACCGACGGTGAAATCCACGTCAACACCGGTAAGCGCAAGCTGGTGGCACAGCGGAATCAGGTCGCTGGTCCGCTTGGCGGCCAGGATGCCCGCCACCCGTGCGGTGGCCAGCGCGTCGCCTTTGGCCAGACCTCCGGACGAGATCAGCTCCACCACTTGCGCGGAGGTGCGCAACGCACCGGCGGCGACGGCGATGCGTTTGGTGGCGTCCTTGGCGGTGACATCGACCATGTGTGCGGCCCCGTGCTCATCGAGGTGCGAGAGCGGCCCGGGTGAACCGGACGGCATGGCAGACCCAGACGTGGCAGTCACGAACTACTGGTTGACGACCGTGACGGGATGCAGGTAGGGCAGCTCGTCGGAGGGCAACGGGAACTCCAGATCCCCGAACGGGGATAACGCGCCGGCCCGGTCGGTGCGCAGTTCGCTCACCGCGATGTCGTCGGGGTCGGTCGTCGGCCAGCCCTTGTCGACATACCTGGTCTTCTCTGCCTTGGTCTCAGCGATGTCAGCCACGGTTTCCATTCTGACAGGTCGGAATCGGCGGGGTTAACTGGTCGGCGTGTCCGCCCGCGCCGCACCGACGGTGGGTTGACCTACCCTGGTCGGCGATGACCGAACACACCGGGACCGTCCCGCTGGGGTCCTGGCTGGCTGACCTGCCCGACGAGCGGCTGATCCGCCTGCTGGCGCTGCGACCGGACCTTGCCCAGCCACCACCGGGCAGCATCGCTGCCCTGGCTGCCCGCGCACAAGCCCGTCAGTCGGTTCGGGCGGCCACCGATGAGTTGGATTTTTTGCGGCTGGCGCTGATCGACGCGCTGCTGGTATTACACGCCGACACCGCTGGCGTTCCGCTCGCCAAGCTGTTCGCCCTGATTGCCGATCGGGCGCCCGAGGCGGCGGTGATCAGCGCGCTGGATGATCTTCGGGATCGGGCGTTGTGTTGGGGTGACGATCTCGTCCGGGTGGCTGCCGAGGCGGGAGCCGGGCTGCCCTGGTATCCGGGCCAGGTCACCCTGGAGGACACCGCGTGCAGCGCAGACCAGATTGCCGCGGCAATAACGGAGCTCGATGATCCACAGCGTGATCTGCTTGAGAAACTACTAGCGAGCTCACCGCTGGGGCGGACCCGGGACGCCGCGGCCGGCGCACCGTCCGATCGTCCGGTTCCGAGATTGCTGGCGGCGGGGCTGCTGCGCCAGATCGATGACGAGACGGTCATCTTGCCGCGGATCGTCGGACAGGTACTGCGCGACGAACTGCCGGGTCCGGTCCGGTTGGTGCCGCCGGATCCGGTGGTTTCACAGACCACCGTCGCCGATACCGACGCGGTGGCCGCCGGCGCGGTCATCGACCTGCTGCGTGAGGTTGACGTGCTGCTCGACAGCCTCAGCGCCGCTCCGGTACCGGAGTTGCGCAGCGGAGGGTTGGGAATCCGCGAGGTCAGGCGGCTGGGCAAGATAACCGGCATCGACGAGCCGCGGCTGGGGCTGCTTCTGGAACTCGCCGCCGCTGCCGGGTTGATCGCGATGGGCAATCCGGACTCCGAGCCACCCGCCGACCGGGGAGCCGACGGGCGGTTCTGGGCGCCAACCGTCGCCGCCGATCGGTTCGCCGAGGCGCCCCCCGCCGAACGGTGGCAGTTGCTAGCCGGCACCTGGCTGGACTTGGCCGCCCGCCCCGGGCTGATCGGCGGCCGGGGCCCGGACGGCAAAACCCGTGGCGCACTATCAACGTCGCTGTTCTCCACCGCCGCCCCGCTGGACCGCCGGCTGCTGTTGAGCATGCTCACCGAGTTGCCCGACGGAGCTGGGGTGGACAGCGCGAGCGCGTCCGAAGCGTTGATCTGGCAGCGGCCGCGGTGGTCGACCCGGTTGCAGCCCAGCCCGATCGCCGAGTTGTTGGCCGAGGCGCAGGCCCTGGGCCTGGTGGGCCGCGGTGCCATCAGCTCACCGGCCCGCGCGCTGTTGAGCGAAGACGCCGCTGCCGCTGTCGATGCGATGAACCGGGCGCTGCCCCAGCCGATCGATTACTTTCTGGTGCAGGCCGATCTGACCGTGGTGGTGCCCGGGCCGCTGAAACGCGAACTCGCCGATGAGTTGGGCGTTGTCGCCGCCGTCGAGTCGGCCGGAGCGGCGATGGTGTTCCGGGTCAGTGAACAAACCATCCGGCACGCCCTCGACATCGGCCGAACCGGCGCCGCACTACACGCTTTCTTCGAGAAGCACTCCAGAACACCGGTGCCGCAAGGGCTCACCTACCTCATTGACGATGTTGCACGCCGACACGGGCGGCTGCGCATCGGGGTGGCGGTGTCATTCCTGCGATGTGAGGATCCAGCGCTGCTGGCGCAGGCGGTCGCCGTTCCGGATGCCGAACAACTGGGCCTGCGGGTGCTGGCGCCGACCGTAGCAGTGGCGCAGGCGCCGATCTCCGATCTGCTGACGGCGTTGCGTGACGCCGGTTTCGCCCCGGCCGCCGAGGATTCCACCGGTGCAGTCATCGATCTGCGTGGTCGAGGCGCTCGGGTGCCCACGCCGCGGCACCGGCGCGGGTACCGACCGCCACCCGCCCCGAACACCGAAGGCTTGGCCGCCTTGGTCAGAGTGCTGCGCACGGTAACGTCCGCGCCGGTCGACAGCTTTCGTCTGCAGCCGGCAACCGTGATGATCATGCTGAAGCGAGCCGCGGTGGAACAAGCCACCGTGGTGATCGGCTACCTTGACGCCGCCGGTGTGGCCACTCAGCGGGTGGTGTCCCCGATCGCGGTACACGGTGGCCAGGTGGTGGCCTTCGATTCGACTTCCGGGCAGATCCGTGAGTTCGCCGTCCATCGCATCACCTCGGTGCTGCGCGCCGACGACGATGCAGTGGATAGCGATACGGTGGGGGTACCTCCCGCTCGCGGGGGAGAGTGGCGCTAGATGTCAGGCGACCCCGGATAATGGCGGTCGTGACCAACGGACCACTGATCGTTCAGTACGACAAGACCGTGCTGCTCGAGATCGACCACGATCTGGCCGGCGAGG
>CAZPZQ010000264.1:0-5152 GCA_964590745.1 uncultured Mycobacterium sp.
ATGAATATAGAAGGCACGGGGAACGGCCCTAAGCCAGAAGGTCACGGAAGGACCAAGATCATGCAGAACATCACCAACACCAAGAACCCCGCCACTCCCGCGATGGACGCGCTCCGCTGGTTCCTCGCCGCCACCGAGGGCAAGACCCTCACCCGCGCCCAGCATCAGATGTTCGAGAACCTTTACAACGACGCCCGCACCGAACAGCGCGCCCTCACCCTCGCCAAAGACCACCTCACCGCCCTGCCCGCCACCTCGACCGCCGCAGCGGGTCGAGCCCTGCCGCTGGCCGACATCACCGGCGGCAGAGCCTGGACCGACACACCAGCAATCAAGTCCCGCCTTGCCGGCGGCTTCTGCCTACGCGCCCCTGCCCAGGGCGCCTGCACCTACGCCAACATCTGCGAACACTGTCCCAACTTCCGCACCGACACCAGCTACCTGCCCGTGCTCGCCGCCCAACGCGCCGACACCGAAACCCTCGCCAAAGACGCCGAACAACGCGGCTGGATCAGCGAAGCAGAACGCCACCACAAGCTCATAGAACGACTCGATGCCGCGATCGCACAGGCCCAAACCGGATGAACGACCTACCATCTCGCGTCGAGAAGGTCTGCATCGATCTCGCCGACAACCACCAGCCGGTCACCTTCGCCGCCGTCGCCGATGCCGCGCACGTCTCCCGCGCCACCCTCTACCGCAACCCTGCGCTCCGCGCCCTAGTCGAACACCACCGGCGATCCAGCACACCGACCAGCCCCCTCGACCGACTCGACGAAGACGTCGCCACCCTCCGCATCGCTATCAAAGAACTCGCCGACCAAATCCGCCGTCACGACGAACAAATCCGACGTCTTAACCGGTTAACCACCAAACCGACCACCGATTAGCCGGATAATGCTGGGACAACGCCGGCGCCGAGTCGTTGTGGTCGGCCGTCAAGCACGAGTACCACAAACGGCGCGCGTTCACCACCTACGCGACTCTCACTGCGGGACTTGCCAATTACATCAGATTCTACAATCTTGACAGGAGGCATAGTTCATTGGGGATGGTCTCGCCGATCGACTTCGAGATCGCCTCACGAGCACGTCAGCAATCAAGCTAACTGTGTCCACTTTTTCTGGGGAACCTCAACCGAACCCGGGGTACATCAGAGCCTCCAAGATTTCCAGGGCGATTCAGCCGGGTTTCGGTGCAGAGTGTGACCATCCCTTGACAGGCAGAGGTAGCGCTGCAATCGGTTCGCGGATTGGCGTCGAACTGCGGGTCCTGCGAAATGGGTGACCGTTCGAATTTCGCACCAGGGCAAGGTAACCTGCCAGAACACCATTGACGTCGGCAATGCTGCGTGTTATGGACCACCCCTCGGATAACCTAAGTGAGTTGCTTTCACGCCAGCTTGTGATTGCCGCCCGCGACTCGGACGCCGATCGCCTCGATGATGAATTCGAGCATGTGGCTGAACTCCTCGTCGCTGTCGAATCTGGCGAGGTACCGGGCGGCGGCGGTCACATGCGGAAGTTGTGAAGCCTCGAGAATGGCGCGGCGGCGCTGTATTTCTTCGGGGCTGCCGACGCCGAAGGCGGGGCTAGCATCAGCCTCACGCAGAACCATACCGATGAGGGTGGCCAGCAGAGTTCGTAACAGGTGCACGACGTCAGCCTGCGCGAAGCCCGCATTTGTCAATAGCGCCAGGGCTGCCTCTATTGGCACCAGGCTGCCAACCGATGGCGTCTGTCGGGTTAGCACCAGCGACGTCGCCCGGGGGTGGGCCATCGCGTGACCTCGAAAGGCCTGTGCGAACGCGCGGATGTCAGCGGCCAGGTCGCCCGTTGGCTCAGGCAGCACCATGGTGGCGAGGATGTGTTCGGCGACGGCATCCAGCAGCGCTTCTTTGTTGTCGACATGGTTGTAGAGGCTCTTGGCATCAACGCCGAGTCGCCGGGCCACCGAGCGCATGCTCATCCCCGCTAGGCCGTGACCTTCGATCTCGGCTAACGCCGCCTGCACGATCGACGCTCGTGATAGCTGTGGGGCGTCCTTGGGAGGACGGCCGCGAACCGCGCGGCGACCGGCGTGTCGTGATGCGCTGCGTGACGGACTCATCGCCACATCTCCGCTCCTGCTTGCTGTTGTCCGCGGCGGGGGTTTAGCCTCGATTTTTCATAGTGCTTGGTGCCGACGTTCACGTCCCCTGGAGTGGGATAGAGGTTGACGCCAGCGCAGCGTGCCGCCTCGAACCAGGGCAACCGCCGAGCAAAATTAGTCGCAGCGCTTGCCGAGTTCCGCGATGCGCGCATCCAGGTCGCGGCCCAGTTGTTCTCGCTCGGAATTCGGTTGCCCGGCAAGGTAGCTGACGTTGAGATGCTCAAGCGCGCCGGCCATCGCACCGGCAGCTTCGGTGATTTCCTGCGGAGCGGCAGGTTCTTCATCCAGCCGGCTGCGCAGGTAGGCCGCAGCTCCGGTCAAGGACAGTCTGGCGTTGGCCGCCACCGCGAGTTGCGCGACCGGGTTCTCCGGGTCCGGATTTTTCAGGTGCATGCTTTTGGCCACCGCCTGACGCGCCAGCAACGCGGCGGCGCACACATCCTTTTTCGCGTCCGCGGTCTGCTGGTCCGTGAACGTGGCCGACCCGCCAGATGACGGCCGCCACCAGCCGGTGATAACTGCGCCGATGATCACGCCGGCGACCAGCGCGGCCAATGCCGCTGCGAGCAGCGGCAACCGGGCTACTTTCCAGGAAGGTTTGCCCAACCGGCGTTTGGCGGCTGCATTGGCAGTCGACGGGCGATCCGGCTTGGTGGTGGCGGCAGGGTCCGGGTCAGTCTGGTCGGGCATTGCGCCAGGCTAGCCCATCGCCCAGCCGGTCCAACAGAACGTGGTGCCAATGTTACGCTCAGGTAGTGTATTTATTACGACACCGGGCGGTTTGGGGGATTTACAGCTTCCGTTGCGCCTAGACCTTGTGGCCGCAAATACCAACCACCGCAAGACATCTCATGACCCTCATACCGCTGCGTCTGAGGCGGCTCGCCAACTGACCATTGCGCTGCTACCCGCCACGTCCCTAGCGTTCTTACCTAACTCTTGAGTAATTGCGCCAAATGCCATCGAAGGAACCGGGGTGTGCAGATGAACCGCTGTACCGCGTTAACGGCTGTCACAGGTGCGGGGGGGTTGCTGACCGCCGCGTTTCTGCAGGCGGCCGTCGCCGCCGCTGACACCGCAGGCACCGCCGCTGACATCAGCGACAATGCCTTCACCGTCGATGGCACCACCTTCGACCCCGGCGCCGGCGGCTACAACACTTTCGCGCCGTTCGTCGAAGTGGCCCCGCTGCTGAAGATCGGCTTCGGCTCACTCGGGCTGGGCGGCGCGACCCCGCAGACGACTCAGGACTTCGATGTGTACAGCGGTGGCTCCGATGTCGGAGCGGCCCACGCCTCGGTGAACGCCTTAGATCTTCTGGGCATCGACGGCGCGCAGTTCACCGTCCAGAGCATCACCCCGCCGGCCGATGAGGTGCAGTCCGCCCTGACCAACAGCGACCTCGACCTCACCGGCCTCAACGTCGGCGATCTGGTGAACGCGTTCACGGCCACCGGTTTCGGCGCTCTCCCCTACGGCGGCGACATCACCGCCAACGAGGTCCGGTCCGCGCTGTTCGGCGCCGGGATTTTCAACCTGCCCAACGGCCTCACCGACGCCGACTTCGCCGACGTGCTGAACGGGATCGACGTGTCGGGCCTGCCGGATGCCGGGACCATCTATAGCATCACGAACCTGGGTTCGGGCTTCGCGAACGTCTACGAAGCCGTTCCGGGCAGCGGCACCTCCGGGGCCACCATCACCGACACTCTGGTGACACCGTTCGGCAACATGGACATTCCCACCAGCTACGACGCCACGGTCCCGATGGACCCGGGCGCCGCGTTCACGGGCTTGAGCGCCGCCTCCGGCAACAGTGCTGTCAGCGACAACGCGTTCGCCCTCGGCGGCTTGACCTTCGACCCCGGTAGCGCCGGCTTCACCCCGGTGTTTCCGTTGATCGGGGTGGCACCGGTGCTGGAGATCGGCGGCGGCAGCCTCCCGTTGACGCAGCCACCGACACCGCTGGCGGCTCAGGCCCTTGAGGTCTACGGCGCCAACGGTACCGACCTCGGGGGTGTTGAAGCCGCGGAGAACGTCCAAAACCTGCTCGGCATCCACAGCACCCAACTCGCCGTCACCGACTACAACCTGCCGGAAAGCGACATTCTCAGCGCCCTGACCAGTAGCGGTGTCGACTTCAGCAGCGCCGGCACCACCGCAGCCGATGTCGCGGGCGTGCTCAACGGACTTATCGGCGTCACCAGCGGCCCGGTCAGCGGCATCGACCTCCTGGGCGAATCGTTCGGCAGCGGTGTCAGTCTTCCGCTCGCCGACTGGAACACGATCGCCGACTCGCTGAACGCCGCTGTCGCTGACTACACCCCGCCGGCTGACCTGCCGGCTCTGGGAACGGTGTATAGCGTCACCAATCTGGGTTCCGGCTGGGCGAACGTCTATCTCGCCACCCCGAATACCGACGGAACCGCCGCGGCCAGCATCACCGACACACTCATAACGCCGAACGGCACCTTCGAGATCCCGACCAGCTACGACGCGATCGCCCCGATGGACCCGGGCGCCCCGTTCGCCGGCCTGGGCGTCAGCTCCGACGTCACCGGTGCCAGTGACAACGCGTTCACCATCGACGGCACCACCTTCGACCCCGGCAGCGACGGATTCTCCCCGATAAGCCCGACCGCGGGGATCGCCCCGCTGCTCGAGATCGGCGGCGGTAACCTCGCCGGCCTGTTCCAATTCGCTACCCAGGACCTCGACATCTACGGCAAGAGCGGCGAACTCGGATCGGTCGACACCGCCGTCAACACCTCGAACCTGCTGGGACTCATCGACACCACGCAGTTCACCGTCGACGGGTACAACGACGTGCCGGCGGCCGATCTGGTCAGCGCGCTGGACAACAGCGATATCAGCTTCACCGGTGCGCCGTTCACCGCCAGCGACGTGGTGGCCGCCCTGGAAAACGTCACTAACCCGCTCTTCAAGCTCGGTGGCGGTGCCCTCACCGGATCCGACATCAGCAACGCCCTCGGCACCAACA
>CAZPZQ010000265.1:0-5151 GCA_964590745.1 uncultured Mycobacterium sp.
GCGCAGTCCCGATCGGCCAGCTCGAAGTCGAAGGCGCGCCGGAACAGCGACCCACCGCCGCTTGACCACTGTTGCTCAGTTTGCCGCGGCGACTCCGAGTTCGGCGAGAACGGCCTTCGCCGCCCGCTCGCCGGACGCCGCCGCGTCCGCGACCCGAGCCACCGCCTTGGCCACCAGTTCGGCGTCCGGGGTGCGCAGCACCCGGGCGACACTCGGCGCGGCACGGCCCCAGCCGGTCAGCCGGCGCCGGGTGGTCGGCAAATCGGTGCCCAACATCGTGACAGAGGGTACCGCTCGGGCGGGTCCTTACAGTCGCGACAAGCAGGGTAGGTTCCGGCGATCCGGTAACGGGGCGCGGTGGGGTGTCCGGCGCGTTTGTCCCACCCGCCACGGCAGTCACTGGGAAATGGGGTATGTGTCAGTCGCCCGGCTCTGCGCGACACCGGATGTTATGTCAGCCTGATGGTCGAGGTGTCGTTGGTGTCGTCGGTGTCGTGCAGTTTGTAGCGGACTGCCATACCCAGGTCAGCTGCCTAACGCGGGGTTTGTCCAGACGAGTCCGGGGAAAGCAGCGAAGTCCGAATCGAACGAACAGATGCCGACACCGTGCTCGATCGCAAGTGCCGCCAGGTGCGCATCGGTGACCAGATTCCCGCGCAGGTCGCGTTCGACTAGCAGGGTGCCGAGGATGTCGGCATGGCGGTCACCGGGGACAGGTATCCATGCCTGGTCCGCGCTCAGCCAGTCGATAATGTACGCCCAGGCCTGCTTGGTGCTCAGCGGATTCGCCAGCGCTCGAGGATGCGTCGTTATCCGCTGGAACGCGGTCAACGATGGCCACGGGAAACCGACGCGGGCCGGCCCGTTGAGCGCATCCTCCAACCAATTCTTCGCTGGCCGATGAAAGACGCCGGTGTTGTCTGCGGCGTACATCAGCACGTTGGCGTCGACGATCACCCTTCCTGGTCCAAACTATCGAGAACCTCTAACGCCTCTGCCACGTTCGTAACGTCGACGCGGAGCCCCAGTGGACTCGTGCGTTGCCGGAAAGGCCGCGGCGGCACACTTCGCTGCATCCCGCGGCGTGCCAGCTCGTTCACCGCCTCGCTCAGCCCGATGTGCCGTTCACGACGGAGCTTCGCTGCTGCCGCGAGCACATCTTGATCGAGCCGGACGGTGGTTCGCACAAGGTCACCATAGCATCAATGATGCAGCTTCGTGAGCATCACGCGTGCCCAGGCCATCGGGACAGCGGGTACCGCCGGAACCGGGGAATCCGGTGGTGCCACGGGTGGACACCGCCGGCGGTGGCGAGCCGCATCAACGCGCACTGATCCGGTGCAGGGTCGTGGCCGCGGCGACGATCGCGGGGCGATCCAGGTTCAAAGGTTCGATACCTACCAGCGTTGGGCGCAACCAACTGGCCAGCACCGTCCAGCCGGGATGCTGATAGGACCACCAGGACACCGCGTGCCAAGCTCGACCAGCGGTATGCGGATCGATTTCGGACCAGATCCGGTGACCCCACGCCTGGGTGACCGTGCGGTTGCGGGTCACGACGTGCGTCGGCCGCAGGCTCAGCCGCACCAGCTGAGCCGGGTGGTCGAGGTCGAGCACACGCAGGTCGTCGGGCAGCTGGTACGTTGCCAGGCCTCGGCGTGCGCCGGGCAGCAGCGGGAAGGCCAGCATCGACGAGGCCCAGCGGGCCAGGTTGCCGAAGGTTTCGCCGCAAGCGGATTCGGCACAGCGGGACAGATACCAGACGTGATAATCCGGATGGTCGATCCGGCCTGCGCGTTGCGGGCGGTGCTCATAGAGCGGGTGCCCGGGCTGACCGGGTTTTGCGTCAGGTAGATGCGGGACGACGCGATAGGTCAGCACCTAGGTGCCACTGCCCCAGGTCTCGGCGTCCAGCGCATCCAACACCGACGATGGTCCGGCTAACTGCAGGACGTCGATGGGACGGGCGCCGTCCAGGTGGCTGTTGGCGCTTTCTAGCCAGGTGACAGCCGCAGTCTCGCCCCATACCAGGCGCGCACGGGCCAAGACGTGCTCAAGATCGACCAAAATTGGTGCGGCCACCGGTCCGTGCCACGCGCGCATCGCACGTCCTGCGATACCATCGCGCAATGTCTGAATCTCCTAGCGCTAGCTCCAGTCCACCTTCGAAGGCCCCCAAGCTGCCCGGCGCGTCGCGGGCCGCCGGATCCGGACCGTCGCCGTCGTGGCTGACGCTGGCGGCGCTGGCCATCGCGGTGATCGCGGTGGTGTTGGCGGTGATCGGCTGGTTCCGCCCGTCGACCGGACCGGGCAAGTTCTCCGGCCAGCAAGCCGATGACGCGAAAGCGCACATCTGCCAGGTGACCGGCACGGTGCGCCAGGCGACCAGCATGAACACCAACCTGACCAACCCGGTGCCGGGCGACCCGATCGGCGGCCTGGCGATCGCGGCGAACGCCCGCCTGGCCCTCTACGCCGGCGGTGACTACCTGCTGCAGCGGCTGGACGCCGAGCCGGCCACCCCGGCGGATCTGCACAAGGCCGTCACCGAGCTGGCCAACACCATGCAGGAGTTGGGCATCAACTACCTGGCCGGTGCAGCCGCCGACAGCCCGGTGCAGCAGCCGCTGCGGGACCGGCTGACCTCAGAACTCAGCGAGTTGGATCAGCTCTGCCAGTAACCCGCCGGTGAGCGGGTCGCGGGGCGGTGCGTTACGCTCGCGCAATGTCTGAATCGTCTGGTACCGGACCCGTTCCCGCCTCGAAGGCCGCCAGCCCGCCCCGCTCGGCGGCGCCGCGGGCCGCCGCCGCGCGCCAGCTGCCGTCCTGGCTGACGGTGGCGGCGTTGATCGTCGGCTTGATCGCGGTAGCCCTGGCGGTGATCGGCTGGTTTCGCCCGTCGACCGGGCCGGGAAAGTTTTCCAGCGCGCAAGCCGACGACGCCAAAGCCCACATCTGCCAGGTGACCAGCACGGTGCGCGAAGGGGTGGGCCTGAACACCAACCTGGCCAACCCGGTGCCGGGCGACCCGATCGGCGGGCTGGCGGTGGCCGCCAACGCGCGGCTGGCGCTCTTCGGCGGCGGCAGCTACCTGCAGCAACGGCTCGCCGCCGAACCGGCCACCCCAGCTGACCTGGCCAAAGCCGCCAGCGCGATGGCCGACACCATCCAGGAGCTGAGCATCAACTACCTGGCCGGCGCGGCGGCCGACGACCCGGTGCAGCAGCCGCTGCGGGACAACCTGACCTCGCAGCTTGCCGAATTGGATCAGCTCTGCCAGTAGGCACCGCCGGCTCAGCGGACCGAATACCGAATACCGAGCCGTCGCGGACACTCAGGATCGGCGGTGATGGCCCGCCCGCCCAGGCGGGCGGGCCATCACTATATGGCCTACTTCTTTTGCCCGTTCGTCCGCTCGGCGACCAACGTCGGCCAGTGACAGCCCGGGTTGGCCCGTTGCAACCGTTACCAGCGGTATCGTTGCGCAGCCGGCTCAGAAGGCATCACGGCCGGTGACGACACCGCGTAGTAACGGTCTGAGACACGGGGAAGGCATGGGCGCGTCGGCTCCGGCTATGTCCAGCAGTACCTGTGAAGAATTTATCTAGCGCTCCTTACGACTTTGCAAAATAGCCGTCCGCAGCCCCCACAGAACACGGCTGCGACAGCGTGCTTGGCGTGCCTACCAGCGTGGCCAACCGTCTCGCAGCCGAGGTTCATAATCAGGCCGAAATCCGCTCATAACCACTTGTCTCGCAACGGCTTCGTGGCTGCGGACACGGTAACGTAGCAGGTCAAGCGGGTGGCATCTACGTTACGGCGCATAAGAGTTGACCTTTGAGTCGTAGTGCACTAACTTACGTAGCACTTAGGAAGCTCTGCTGTGCCCTGCGCAGCACCAACCAGGAGGGCCAACGCCATGTCTCGTCGTCACCGTGGCACGGGGGAGAACCGTCGGATCAGCGGCAACAAGGCTCGGCGTGGTCGCCGGGTATTGGGCGGCACCAGCGCTGCTGGTGCGTTTTTGGCGTTCGGCTTGATGCCGTTGGCCAATGCCCCGACCGCGCAGGCCGACGACTTCGGGCTGCTGGACCTGTTCGACCCGTCCTCGTGGAGCACGCCGTTCGACGGGATCGACTGGGCGTCGTTTGTCGACCCGGGCGCGTGGGACACCGTTTTCACGGACTTGACCGCGAACTTCGACTCGACGTTGTCGGGCCTGGACCTCAGCCACGGGGGTGAAGCGCTGCCGGCGGCACCCGACCTGGGTGACCCGCAGAACGTGTGGAGTTTTGCCAATGTCGACTGGTTCCGCCCGTTCGGTGACGGCACGGACGGCACGGCGGCGCATCCGGACGGTACTGCCGGTGGCTGGCTGTTCGGTTCCGGCGGCGATGGTGTGGACGGCGGCAGCGGCGGCCAGGGTGGTCTGTTCGGTGGGAACGGCGGCGCCGGTGGCGAAGGGGTGGCCGGCGTCAACGGCGGCGACGGCGGCGCCGGCGGTGCGGCCGGTTGGTTCGCCTGGTTCAGCCACGGCGGTGACGGCGGCGACGGCGTCGCCGGCGGCGATGGTGGCGCGGGCGGTGACGCCGGTCTGTATGCCATGTTCAGCAGCGCGGGTACCGGTGGTGACGGCGGCAACGGCCTGGCGGGCGCGGCTGGCGCACCGGGCAGCTTCGTTACCGGTGACGGCAATGGTGGTGACGGCAAGGACGGCGGCAACGGCGGTAACGGTGGCGCCGGCGGTAAGGGCGGCCTGTTCGGCGTCGGGGGCAAGGGCGGCGACGCCGGCGACGGCGGCAACGGCGGTAACGGCGGTCGGGGTGCCGACGGCATCATCGGCCACCTCAACGGCGGCAACGGCGGTGACGGCGGCGACATCGGCGCCGCCGGCGAGGCCGGTAAAGCGGGTGCTGCCGGGCTGTTCGGCAGCGCCGGTTCGGCTGGTGCGGCCGGTAGTGCGGGCGCGGTGTCCGGCAACGGCGGTGACGGCGGCGACGGCCTGGCGTCCACCACCTCGGGGGTGGCCGGCGGCAACGGCGGCAACGGCGGTGCCGGCGGTATCACCGGCGACGGCGGTGACGGTGGTGACGGTGGTGATGGCGCCACCGGGGTCAACGCCGACGGCTCGGACGGCGGCCGGGTGGCTAA
>CAZPZQ010000266.1:0-5106 GCA_964590745.1 uncultured Mycobacterium sp.
GATGCTGTCGGTGAAGGACCAGGAGTCCTTGCTGCGGCACGTCGGCGCGCAGCGGCGGTCTGACCAGATCGTTCGGAAGATTCACGAACGGCCAACTGTGACCAAGCGATTTGTCCCACCACCGCCGCCTGAGCCAGAACCGGAGTCCAGCATCGATTACGTGGCAGAGATTCACCGGGTCGAAACTTCACTGGAGAAGTGGCGCACCGCCTTGGTCGAGCTGGCCAAAGGGCACAACGCTGTCGATAGCCGTGGATGGTGCAAGCGTTGCCACGAGGAGGCTCCATGTCCGACCAGGCAGACCCTGGCGGGCCTTGAAAACGAGCTGGTGGAGCGGATCGCGGTGGCTGACTACGAGGTCCCACTCGACCGGCAGCTGAGCCAGATGTACGACGCGCGCAACCGCTGGAGGTCCGGGCTGACGAAGCTGCTGATCAACCACATGATCGAGGACGGGAGAGGGCGCTGCCCAGCGTGCGATACACCAGGGCCGTGTGACCTCAAAAAGACCGTGACACGGATCAACAAGGGCATCGCCAGTCAGATCGAGAGATTCGCGGCTATGGATGACGGCGAGCTTGAAGTCGCCCTCGGAAATCGCCCACGGTTCGACATCTTCGAGGACGACGACTGGGACGCCGGGTAGCCAGTTTCGGGGGAGTGGTTGGTCAGGGATTCTGACCACTACAGTTGACCACCACCAGCCCGAATCCGTGATCAGTTCAGATGATCTGAAAACATTGATTTACGTGCTGTAATGCGCTCAATCGGAGTTTGCTGACACCCTTTGAAAGAACTGGGGGTCAAGTGGTCGCAGGTTCAAATCCCGTCAGTCCGACAACGAGAAGTAGGCCTTGAGCTGCGGTGATGGTGCAATTTCTCCATCGTAGTCGCGTAGGAAGACAGCCACCGCTGGGACCGCGAATGCCGGCGACGCCTCGATGGGCTTGAGCGCGGGACTTTTCGGGCAGTCGGACCGCACGTCATACACGTTATGCGCGCCTGTGCACGTTGTGCGCTCGACAGGGCCGCTGTTTCTCATGCCGGAATTGACCGTTGGTCAAGTGGGGTTGCGGTGCACAGCCCCTATCGGACCATCTTGCGAGGGTCGGGAAAGCCCATCTTGAGGTAGCCGGGTGCTCGTTTCTTCAGCGATGAGGCGATGACCGGGGTGAGCTGGTCGTGGTAGTCGTGCACGGTGGCGGTGGTCTTGGAAGGATAGGGACGGGTGACGCGGCCGATGTACTGGACGAGGCGGTTCTTGAAGGTGATTGGCGCGGCCAGGAATAGGGTGTCGAGGGCGGGGCAGTCGAAGCCTTCGCCGATGAACGAGCTGGTGCCACCGACCAGGAGCGGATCCGAATCGGGGGTGTGGCTGGCAAGCTGGTCGGCGATTTGGCGTCGCTCCCGAGCTTTCATGCCGCCGCTGAGGACGATGACGGACTTTCCGGCGTCCTGAAGCCGCTCGGCGATGGCATTGAGGTGGTCGACCCAGGTAGTGAGCACAAGGACGTTGGCTCCGGCTTCGGAGGCGATGAGGACATCGGCGACGATTTGGTCGAGCCGTGCGTGATCGGCGACGAGGGCCCGATAGATTTCTGCGATTCCACCCGGTGCGGTTGGATCGGCGTCGCCGCGGTAGTGGAATTCCGTCGGGTGCAGGTGCAGAACCGGGTGGGGCGTCAGCAAGTCGGAACCGTCGACCGGCAGTTGCCCGGTGGTGGGCGGTTCGATCGCGACGTGGTGGGATCCGAGTTGGTGATAGATCAGGTCTTCGAGCCCGTCGCGGCGTTCCGGGGTGGCGGTCAGGCCGAGCCAGTAGCGCGCGGCTATACGACTGAGGACACCGAAGAATGCGCTGGCGGCTACGTGGTGGCATTCGTCCACGATGACGAACCCGTAGTTGGCGGTAATGTCTTCGACATTGTCGCGGCGGGCAAGTGTTGGCAGTAAGGCGATGTCGAGGATGCCCGTCGTTTTCGACCGTCCTCCACCGATTTGACCGCATTTGAAACCGAGGTGGGTGCTGATCCGGGTGCGCCATTGGTCGGCCAGGGCCGTGCGATCGACTAAGACAAGGGTGGAGGTGGACCGTGATTCGATTGCTGCGCAGGCGATAACAGTCTTTCCAGTTCCTGGTGGCGCGATGAGGACGCAGGTGTCCTGTTCGAGGAGTTGGCGTAGCGCGGTGGTCTGCGCGGTACGCAGCGGCATGCTGCAGGTGAACTCGTGATGTTCACCGGTGATGCGTTTGTCGTCGATGTGCAGCGTGCTGTCGGACGACTCGACGAGTCCGATCAGCAGCGGATGGAGTCCGCGGGGCAGGACGAGGTCACCGTCAGCGGTTTCGTCGTAGCTGTAGAGGAATCTCGGTGTGTCCCAGGTACTGCGGCGGGCGCGTTGGCGCGCATCGAACTCGGGATTGCGTATCGATGCGGCGTGTTTGACCGCCGAGATCATGGCTGGGCCGAGATCGTTTGCTGTCAAGGTAATTCGAGACGCGAACTGTGCTCGGACAATTGCGGCCGGTCGTGGGATGATGCGTGACGACGTCGGCAGCTGCAGCCGGCGCACGTCATGGCCGATCATTGGATCGGGGAGTTGGCGGGCTAACGCCGTCACATCTTTGGTAGACAGTCGGGCGATGCTCGACAGGTAAGCCCACTGATCCTCGTACGGCTCCAAGGTGGCGGGATCGAGGAAAACGGTGGTGCCGTGCTGACGGCGCTCACCGTTCAGTGGTGCGGCGATGAGATTGCCTACGCCTCGCCCAGTGTGGACGTCTTGGGATGGGAACAAGCGGTCATAGCTGCTCAGCTGCATGCTGCCACGCAGGCGAAATGCCTCACCCAGCAGACTTGTAGCGACGCTGCGGGCGACAGAAGCCGAGATCGCATGCGCGAAGAAGATCCAGACATGTGCTCCTCGGCCGGATTGCGACACCTCCAGGGCAGCCGGAATACCAAAGGAGCGAGCCGCTTTCATGTAGCTGAGCGCGTCGAGCATCGCGGCTTCCTTGTCGAAGTCCGCTGCGACCCACCAGCAGGTGTCGTCATCGCTGAGCGGATACAGGCCGATGTGCGTCTCACCCCGCAGATGGGTGTCGATGACCTCTGGGGTCAACGGGCGGTAGGGTGCGTCGGCCCGATTCATGCCCTTCCGCCAATAGCCTTTGATTGCCGGCATCCATCCCGTGCGGCCATCTCGTCGGTTCTCCCAGCGAAGCGCGTAAACGTCAGTGCGAGAACGGAACAGGTCGAAGAAGAACCGCACCTTGTCAGCTGAGCTGGAGCTCATGCTCACCGGAGAGGTCGGCGCTCCGGTCAGTGTTGCCTGGTCGGTGGCGGCTGCGCGAGCCTGTTCCTCACTCAGCTGAAGAAGCCGGCGCAGACGCACATTGTCGGCCCGCAGCGTGTCCAGCTCTCCCGGGAAACTCTCGACACTGTTAACGATCAGTTCTCCTCGAGTATCCGTTACCTCGCGCCGCGGATGAGTTCGACGGCTTCGATCATGGCGTAGCGTCCGGCGAGGTGATCGAGGATCTCTTCGACGGTGGACGTAGGTTGAACGAACCTGATCGCCATGGCACCGACTGCGTGACGGGCGTTGTCGGGCGACACCGCTACGGTGTCAGCGGCGAACTGCGCGGGTGCGATCACCTTGAGCGGTTTGGGGATCTGTTGCGATGGAAAGTCTTTCAAGTTGCTGGTGACGATCACGTCCGCGCCTCCAACCAGCGCGGCAGCGACAACGTGTTCGTCGTCGACGTCGGGTAGCCCGAACGCACCCTCCAAGCTTTCCCAGTGGACCACAACGGCGTCATTGAACGCTGCACTCATCTGATCGACGAGACGTTGCGCTTTCTGCTCTGCCAGAACTGGGTCGTGGCCACGGTCTACGATTTTTTGTATTTCGTGGTAACGCAATTCATCGAGGATCGCTGTCGACCACAACGGCCGATACAAGCCCTCGATCGCCAACGAGAGTAGGAAGTCGCGCTGCAGGCTGGGCCACAACACCGAGGTATCCAACAGTGCGGAGAACATGTGCAGATATCGTCAGCGCGCGGCGGCCTTGGCCCGGCGCCGCTGGGCGACAGCCCGACGCGCTTCGCGCAGCTGTCGGCGGACGACCTCGGGATCGTCATCAGCGTCGATGTTGACTGCCGTGGCCGCTAGAGCCTCGTACTGGCGATTACGGCGCTGCTCGCGATACGCCAGAACGTCGTCGAGTAGCAGGCGGTGGCGATTGCCGATCCGCTCAGCCGGCAACGTACCGTCGGTGATCAAGCGAACCACCGTCGGGCGGCTGACCCCCAACAGGTCCGCAGCTTGCTGGGTGGTCAACTTCATCGTCTGCGGCGCGATGGTGACGGCCTTACCAGCATGCAATGCCGCGACGATCTTGGTCAGTGCTTGGTGTACTGAACGCGGCAGTTCGATGCGGTCATGTTCATCTCTTCCGACAAGTGCGTAGCTGGGCGACGCGACCGTCCCACGGAGGCGTTCATGGGTAGCCAGAAACCCGACCACCGAGGCGAGCTCGTCGGGATCGTCCGGGATGAAAGTGGCTGCCTCTGCGGCTTCGGCACCCATGTTCGCTCCTATGTGAACTATCCGAAGATATTTTCGGAACGTTCGAATAATACCACAAGTTGCGGCGCACAGCACTGCCACCCAGAAACTTCCGGGGCGTCGAAGGCATGCAGGATCAAGCGTCTCGCCACCGGGACCGCGCTGGGACCGCACGTAATGCCCGATGCTGAACGACCTGCCCGTCCGTGAACGTCACGCACTACGCCGGCAGCGCGGGAACCACCGACGGCCTGGGCAAACGCGCTACCGCTGCTTCCTGGGGGTCAAGTGGTCGAGGCGTGATCCCATTTCTTGTGGGTGGGGTAGGGCATCATCGCGCGCACCGAGAACAGGCGCCTCAATGCCCGGCAACCACCGAGCCGGCAGCGAGAACCACACCAGCCCAGGAAGCGGTCCACCCGCCTCGCGCAACCCATCCCCGAACGGCTGGGACCAAAGGACTTGCCATGCTTGCCGAAGCGCCGTGAGGGACCAACGAGAGCGACGCAGGGCCCCGCATCATGACCGGCGC
>CAZPZQ010000267.1:0-5066 GCA_964590745.1 uncultured Mycobacterium sp.
CCTGCTCGGCTCGGAGGTGATCGGCTCGGCCCGCGCGTACAACATCGGCGGTGCCCACCGGCACACGCCGGAAATCAGTCAGGGGCTGCGCGCGGTCACTCACCGCGACGTCAGCGTGTCGTTCATTCCGGTCCTCATTCCGGCCTCGCGGGGCATCCTGGCCACCTGCACCGCACACACCGAAGCTCCACTGTCGCAGTTGCGCGCCGCCTACGAAAAGGCGTACCACGACGAGCCGTTCGTGTATCTGCTGCCCGAGGGCCAGTTGCCCCGCACCGGATCGGTGATCGGCAGCAATGCTGCGCACCTTGCCGTCGCCGTCGACGAGGACGCCGCGACGTTCATCGCCATCGCCGCTGTCGACAACCTGGTCAAAGGCGCCGGTGGTGCGGCGGTGCAGGCGATGAACCTGGCGTTGGGCTGGCCGGAGACCGACGGCCTGTCGGTGGTGGGGGTTGCGCCGTGACGGTGACCGACCAGGTGCGGTTGCTGCGCAGCCAGGGGGTCACCGCGCCGGAGGGTTTTCGCGCCACCGGCGTCGCCGCGGGTATCAAGGCGGCCGGCGGACTCGACTTGGCGCTGGTGTTCAACGAAGGCCCCGACTACGCCGCGGCCGGAGTGTTCACCCGCAACCAGGTCAAGGCCGCGCCGGTGCTCTGGACGCAGCAGGTGCTGGGTACCGGCCGGTTGCGGGCGGTGGTGCTGAACTCGGGCGGCGCCAACGCCTGCACCGGCCCGGCCGGCTTTCAAGACACCCACGCCACCGCCGAGGCCGTCGCCGCCGCGTTGTCGGACTGGGGCACCGAAACCGGCGCGATCGAGGTTGCGGTCTGCTCGACCGGGCTGATCGGTGACCGGCTGCCGATGGACAAGGTGCTCAGCGGCGTCGAGCAGATGGTGCACGAGATGGCCGGCGGGCTGACCGGCGGCGAAGAAGCCGCGCGGGCCATCATGACCACCGACACCGTTCCGAAACAAGTTGCGCTGCACCATCCCGACAAGTGGACGGTGGGCGGCATGGCTAAGGGCGCCGGCATGTTGGCTCCATCCTTGGCCACCATGTTGTGTGTACTGACCACCGACGCGGTCGCGGACGCGCCGGCGCTGGACCGGGCGTTACGCCGCGCGGCGGCCCGCACCTTCGACCGCATCGACGTCGACGGCAGTTGTTCGACCAATGACACGGTGTTGCTGCTGGCCTCGGGAGCCAGCGAAATCGCACCCGGCCAAGCCGATCTCGATGCCGCCGTGCGGTACGTCTGCGACGACCTTTGTGCCCAGCTGCAAGCCGACGCTGAAGGAGTGACCAAACGAATCACCGTGACCGTCACCGGCGCGGCAGCTGATGACGACGCGCTGACCGCCGCGCGGTTGATCGCCCGGGACAATTTGGTCAAGACCGCACTGTTCGGGTCCGACCCCAACTGGGGCCGGGTGCTGGCCGCGGTCGGCATGGCGCCGTTCACGATCGATCCCGACCGGATCACGGTGTCGTTCAACGGTTCACCGGTGTTCGCCGATGGCGCCGGCACGCCGCATGCGCGTGCGACGGACCTCGGCGGACCGGACATCGACGTCACCGTCGACCTCGGCCAGGGCCCCGGGCGCGCCGCCATTCGTACCACCGACCTGTCGTACGGCTACGTCGAAGAGAACTCGGCGTACAGCTCATGACCGGCACCGCGACGGTACCCACCCACATCAAGGCGCAGGTGCTCGCTGAAGCACTGCCCTGGCTCAAACAGCTGCACGGCAAGATCGTCGTGATCAAATACGGCGGCAACGCCATGACCGACGACACGCTCAAACACGCGTTCGCGGCCGACATGGCGTTCCTGTGCAACTGCGGTGTCCATCCCGTCGTCGTTCATGGCGGCGGACCGCAGATCAGCACCATGTTGCAGCGGCTCGGCATCGCCGGGGACTTCAAGGGCGGATTTCGGGTGACCACACCCGAAGTTCTGGACGTGGCGCGGATGGTGCTGTTCGGTCAGGTGGGACGGGAATTGGTCGGCCTGATCAATGCCCACGGTCCCTACGCTGTGGGCATCACCGGCGAGGACGCGCAGCTGTTCACCGCGGTGCGGCGCAGTGTCACCGTCGACGGTGTGGCCACCGATGTCGGTCTGGTCGGGGACATCGAGCGGGTGAACAACGCGGCGGTCCGCGACCTCATTGCGGCGCATCGTATTCCGGTGGTCTCCACTCTGGCGCCGGACGCTGACGGGGTGGTGCACAACGTTAATGCCGACACCGCGGCAGCCGCCCTGGCCGAAGCGCTGGGCGCGGAGAAGCTGGTGATGCTCACCGATGTGGAAGGTCTGTACACCCGGTGGCCGGACACCGATTCGCTGGTCAGTGAGATCGACACCGCCACCTTGACTCAGCTGCTGCCGACCCTGCAGACCGGCATGATCCCGAAGGTGGAAGCTTGTCTACGTGCCGTCGGCGGCGGCGTGCCCAGCGCGCATGTCATCGACGGTCGGGTCGAGCACTGTGTACTGGTCGAACTGTTCACCGATGCCGGCACCGGCACCAAGGTGGTGAGCGCATGAGCCACCCAGCGGCCATGCTGAAGCGATGGTCGGCGGTGATGATGAACAACTACGGGACTCCGCTATTGGCACTGGTCAGCGGGGACGGTGCGGTGGTGACGGACGCCGACGGCACGTCGTACCTGGATCTGCTCGGCGGCATCGCGGTCAACATCCTCGGCCACCGGCACCCCGAGGTCATCGAGGCGGTCACCAACCAGCTCAACACGCTGGGCCACACCTCCAACCTGTACGCCACCGAGCCGGGCATCGCGCTGGCCGAGGAGTTGGTCGCCCTGCTCGGTGTCGACGAACCGGCTCGGGTGTTCTTCTGCAATTCCGGCGCCGAGGCCGTCGAAGTGGCGTTCAAGTTGTCCCGCCTCACCGGCCGCATCAAGCTGGTCGCGGCGCGCGATGCTTTCCACGGTCGGACGATGGGCTCGCTCGCGTTAACCGGCCAGCCGAGCAAACAGGCGCCGTTTGCGCCGCTGCCGGGCGAAGTCACGCACGTGCCGTATGGCGATGTCGACGCATTGGCGGCTGCGGTCGACGATGACACCGCCGCAGTGGTTTTAGAACCGATCATGGGAGAAAGCGGGGTGGTCGTCCCGCCGGACGGCTACCTGACGGCGGCCCGGGAGATCACCGCGCAGCACGGCGCGCTGCTGGTGCTCGACGAGGTGCAGACCGGGGTCGGCCGCACCGGTACCTTCTACGCCTTCCAGCATGACGGCATCACCCCCGACGTGGTGACGCTGGCCAAGGGGCTCGGCGGTGGGCTACCGATTGGTGCGTGTCTGGCGATCGGCCCGGCCGCGCAGCTGTTCACCCCCGGTCTGCACGGCAGTACCTTCGGCGGCAATCCGGTGTGCACCGCTGCGGCGCTGGCGGTCTTGCGGGTGCTGGCCGATGACGATCTGGTTACCCGCGCCGGAGTGCTGGGGAGGTCGTTGCGCCACCGGATCGAGGCACTCGGCCATCCGCTTGTCGACCATGTGCGCGGCCGGGGTCTGCTGTGTGGCGTGGTGCTGACCGCGCCGCACGCCAAGGGTGTCGAAGCGGCCGCCCGCGACGCCGGCTTTTTGGTCAACGCCGCTGCACCGGACGTCGTTCGACTCGCGCCGCCATTGATCATCACCGAACCGGAACTCGACACGTTCACCACCGCGCTGCCGAGTATTCTCGACGCCGCCGGAGCAACGCCATGACACGCCATTTCCTACGTGACGACGACCTGACTCCCGGTGAGCAGGCCGAAATCCTGCAATTGGCAGTCGAACTCAAAAAAGACCCGCTGAGCCGTCGTCCGCTGGACGGGCCGCGCGGCGTCGCGGTGATCTTCGACAAGAACTCCACCCGCACCCGGTTCTCCTTCGAGATCGGCATCGCCCAACTCGGCGGCCATGCCGTCGTGGTCGACGGGCGCGACACCCAACTGGGCCGAGAGGAGACTCTCGAAGACACTGGAAAGGTGTTGTCCCGCTACGTGGATGCAATCGTGTGGCGCACCTCGGCGCAGGACCGGCTGACCGCGATGGCCAGTACCGCGACCGTGCCGGTCGTCAATGCGCTCTCCGACCAGTTCCATCCCTGCCAGGTGCTCGCCGACCTGCAGACGATCGCCGAACGGAAGGGATCGCTGCACGGTCTGCGGCTGTCCTACCTCGGCGACGGAGCCAACAACATGGCGCACTCCCTGTTGCTTGGCGGTGTCACCGCCGGCGTCCATGTCACCATCGCCGCCCCACCGGCTTTCCAGCCGGACCCGGCGGTGGCCGCCGCCGCGCAGCGGCGCGCTGCCGAAACCGGTGGATCGGTAACGGTGACTACCGATCCCACTGCAGCGGCGGCCGGGGCCGACGTCCTGGCGACCGACACCTGGACGTCGATGGGTCAAGAGGGCGACGGGATCGACCGGATCGCGCCGTTTCGGCCGTTTCAGGTCAACGCCGAACTCGTCGCGCAAGCCGATTCGGACGTGATGGCGTTGCATTGTCTGCCGGCACACCGGGGTCATGAGATCACCGACGATGTGATCGACGGCCCGCACAGCGCGGTGTGGGACGAGGCGGAAAACCGGTTGCACGCTCAGAAAGCATTGCTCGCTTGGCTTTTGGAACATCGCTCATGACTGACATCGGTGCCAAACTGACCCAGGACAGCGTCGTCACCCGGGCCGGCCGGCAAGCACGAATCGTGCAGGTGTTGTCGGCGGAGCCGGTACGCAGCCAGACCGAATTGGCCGCGCTGCTGGCAGCCCGGGGTATCGAGGTCACCCAGGCCACGCTGTCGCGGGACCTCGAAGAACTTGGTGCGGTGAAGTTGCGCGGTGTGGACGGCGGCCCCGGGGTGTACGTGGTGCCCGAAGACGGCAGCCCGGTCCGCGGTGTCTCGGGCGGTACCGCAAGGTTGTCCCGGCTGCTCGGTGAGCTGCTGGTGTCCACCGACGCCAGCGCGAACCTCGCGGTGTTGCGCACTCCGCCCGGTGCGGCGGACTACCTGGCCAGCGCCATCGATCGGGCCGCGCTACCG
>CAZPZQ010000268.1:0-5065 GCA_964590745.1 uncultured Mycobacterium sp.
GCGGGCAGGTCCGGGTGGAGAACATCGACCCGCAGCGGGACGCGATCCTGCTCGCCCGCAACGACCGATACTGGGGTCCACCGGCCAAACCGGACCTCATCTTGTTCCGCCGGGCCGGCGCGCCGGCGGCGTTGGCTGATTCGATCCGCAACGGCGATACTCAGGTGGCTCAGGTGCACGGCGGTTCGGCGGCGTTCGCGCAGCTGTCCGCTATCCCCGGTGTGCAGACCGCCCGGACCGTCACGCCGCGGGTGATGCAGCTGACGCTGCGTGCTAGCGGCCCCAAGCTGGCCGATACCCAGGTCCGGCGGGCCATCCTGGGCTTGCTCGACGTCGGCTTGCTGGCCACCGTGGGCGCCGGCAGCGACAACACCGTCACGCTGGACCAAGCGCAGATCCGGGCACCCAGCGATCCGGGCTATGTCCCGACCGCGCCGCCGGCGATGACCACCGCGGCGGCGTTGGGGCTGTTGACCGCGTCGGGCTATCGGATCGAAAAAAATCCACCACCATCCGCGCAGGCGCCACCTTCCGTCGGCCCGCCAACCAACCGGGCCGATGCACGCCGCGCTGAAATCCCGCCGGAATCTGCCCGCGACCGGATCAGCAAAGGCGGTGAACAACTGTCGCTGGTCATCGGGGTGGCCGCCAACGACCCGACCTCGGTGGCGGTGGCCAACACCGCCGCCGACCAGTTGCGCAATGTCGGAATTGCGGCGACTGTGCTGGCCCTGGATCCGGTGAAGCTGTACCGAGAAGCCCTGGTCAGCAATCAGGTTGACGCCATCGTTGGCTGGCAGCAGGCCGGCGGCGATTTGGCCACGCTGTTGGCCTCCCGGTACGGGTGCCGGGCGCTGCAGGCCACCGCGGTGTCGACATCGGGCGCGGCCCCGACGGTGACCGCCCCGCCCGCGGCGGCGCCGTCGCACCCGGCGGCGGCTGGTTCACCGGGCTCGATCACCCCGACCTCGGTTGTGCCGCCGCCACCGGGACCCGGTGCGCTGGTGCAGGCGCCGTCGAACATCTCCGGCGTCTGCGACCACAGCATCCAAGCCAACATCGAGGCGGCGCTGAACGGGACCAAGGCGATCAGCGAGGTGATCAGCACGGTGGAGCCGCGGCTGTGGAGCATGTCGACGGTGCTGCCGATTCTGCAAGACACCACCATCGTCGCGACGGGGCCCAGCGTGGCGAACGTCAGCCTGTCCGGCGCGGTGCCGGTGGGCATCGTCGGTGACGCCGGCGAGTGGTCCAAAATCCGGTAGGCCGTCGCGCTCAGCGGGCAAATCGCGGACGTTTCGACCAGCCGGCATTGCCAGGAAGCTGACAGATTTTCCGGTTGTCACACAGCTATGTCTTGGATACTATTAAGCCGCTTGAGCTAACTGCCAGGAGAGATGAGCCATGGACCGCGTCACTCGACGGTGCGCCGCCGCAGGGGCGGGACTCACCGTGGGTGCCTTGATCGCAGCTGCCGCCACCGCGACGCCGTCGCTGCCGGATATCCAGGTGCGCGAGGCCGACCTGGCGGCAGCGAACGTCTCTGATGTTGCGGACCTGCAGACCAATACGCTCTACGAGCATGTCCAGCAGGAGTTCAGCGGCGTCGACCTCGACCAGGCCCACAGCGGTTTGGCCGAACTGGCTCCCGGCTACGCCGGGGGTCTGGCCGGCGTCACCGACCCGGGAGTCAACTTCGGCGAGCTGCCGCTGGACCAGGCTCTGCAGGACGGCTTGCTCGGAGTGGGCTTCGACCCGGCGGTCTTGCATGGCACTCCGGTCGTCGATCCCAACGTTCCGGACGCCGGCGGCTTCGACGGTGGCGTGCCCGGCGGCGGCATGCTCGGCGGCGACCAGACCGCGAACGCCGCCGGCACCGTCGCGTCCTCGGTGGCGTTGGCTCTGCAGGATCTGCCGGCCGCCTACCAGGCCTTCACCGACGGGGTGGTCAGCACGGAACTGGCGCTGAACCAGGCGCTGGTCGATTTCCAGGTGGCTGCGGCCGACAAGCTGTTCGGCGCCGACAACATCCCCAACGAGTTCGCTAACTGGATGTTCAGCGTCAGCAATACGACGCTGGCGCAGGCCGAGACCGCGTTGAACAACCTGCTCGGCGCCAACTTCGATCCCGACGCCATCCACAGCAGTTTGCTCAGCGGCCTCGACTTGGGCAACTTCGCCCAGGACGGCTGGCTAGCCCTGCTGGGATTGGATCCCGCCGCCATCGACGCGGTCATCCATGCCGCAGAGGTCGGCAGCTGGTCTGTCGTGCTGGCCAGCTTCGGTGTTCCGGATCTCTTCTCGAGCCTGTTCTGATCGCGGCTCACCGCGGTCTCGATCGAACGAATTATGTTGCGGGCGGTACGATGCCGCCACGGTAAGGTTCGGCCATGTCGGTTTTCGAGACACCGCGGCTGCTGTTCGTGCATGCTCACCCCGACGACGAGACGCTGACCACCGGAGTCACCATCGCCCATTACGCCGCCCGCGGCGCGCGGGTGCAGGTGATCACCTGCACCTTGGGTGAAGAGGGCGAGGTTATCGGAGACCGCTGGGCGCTGCTGGCCGCCGAACACGCCGATCAACTCGGCGGCTACCGCATAGGCGAACTCGCGGCGGCGCTGCAGGCGCTGGGGGCCGGTAGCCCGACGTTTCTGGGCGGCGCCGGGCGATGGCGTGACTCCGGCATGGCTGGCACGCCGGCTCGGCGCCGGCAGCGGTTCATCGACGCCGATGACCGCGACACCGTCGGCGCGCTCGTGGCCGTCATCCGTGAGCTGCGTCCGCACGTGGTGGTGACCTACGACCCGCAGGGCGGGTATGGGCATCCCGACCACGTGCACACGCACACCGTCACCACCGCGGCAGTGGTTGCCGCCGGCGGTGCCGGTTACTCGGGCGAGCCGTGGGTTACGCCCAAGTTCTACTGGACGGTGACCGCAGCGGGTGCCGTCGAGGCGGGTCAGCGTGGGCTGGATAGCGACGATCTGTTGTCGCACTGGACGGCGCCGGCGTACGACGGCGGCGCGGACGGCTACCCCGATGACCAGATCGACGCTGTCATCGAGGCCGCCGACGCGCTGCCCGCCAAGGTCGCCGCCTTGACCGCACACGCCAGCCAGGTCACCGTCGGGCCCACCGGTCGGGCCTGCGCGCTGTCCAACAACCTGGCGATGCCGATTCTGGGCAGCGAGCACTACATCTTGGCCGACGGTACCGCGGGGAAACGTGACAACCGAGGCTGGGAAACCGATCTGCTGGCCGGGCTTGACTTCAGCGTCGGTACGGGACGGTAGGCTCCCGGCTGGACCGGCCACCGAGTGCAAAGGCAGGACAGCGCGATGGGCCCAGATCCGGATCCCAACCCGCAGCGCCGGCAGCAGATGGTGGGTTCGATGGTCCGCCGGCTGGACCGTACTCCGACTTGATTACCCAGCGCCCGCGAACGGACCTGGCCCAGATGACCAGCGCACGACGTCCCGGTATCCGATTCGCGGTACTGACCCTGCTGGCGGTCGACGGTGTACTCACCGCGGTGGCCACCGCACTACTGCTGCCCACCTACATCGGCTCGGTGCCATTTCCGGTCAGTGCGCTGGTCGGCGGCCTGGTCAACGCGGTTCTGGTGTGGGCTGCCCTGCACTGGACCGCGTCGCTCCGACTGGCTGCACTGCCGTTGTGGACCTGGCTGATCACGCTCGCGGCGATGACTGCCGGCGGACCGGGCGACGATCGCATTTTCGACGGCCGCGGCGTGATGGTTTTCGGAGTCCTGGTGATGCTGGTGTTCGGCAGCGCGCCGCCGGCGTGGCTGCTGTGGCGACGGCGTCACCCGGTGATCGCGACGCAGCGATCAGGGCGCGAAACCTAGCAGGGTGTCGCTGAGGTCGGGGAGTGCACCGCTGTCGACGAGTGCGGCTGGATCCACGGCTGTGGCGTCGGCGAACGGTGGAGGCGGCGGAAGCAGGCTTTGCAGCCAGTTGACCTGGGTGACGAAAAAAGTGTTGACGGCGGCGGTGGCGTCGCTACCGATATTGCTCAGCGCCTGACCGAAGCTGATGGTTCCGTCCAGCAATTCTGCGGTGTTGAACACCAAACTCCGGGTGACGGCCTCACCGAGGTCGTAGAAGAAATTGATCTGCGGAGCGAACACGCCGAGGAACGGGACCCAGCCGACGGCCCAGGAGAGCAGGTTCGCACCGTATTGCGCCCACGGTTCGAGGGCCAGATACAGGCTTTCGATGCCGCCGTCGATCGAGGATGCCGCCGTCCCGACGAAATCCAACGGCGCCACGTCGAAAGGTAGCGCGACCGCGCTGAGCAGTAGCGGCGGATCGGCGACCGGCTGCGGTGTCAGCGGCGCTGCCGCCATGACGGCGACGACACTGGCCGCCGTGGTTCCCGCCGCCAGGAATGATCGACCGGAACGAACGGCCGCCGACGCGTGCAACATGGCGACGAATCTAGCCGTTTGACGTCGCGGCCGCACCGGCTTCACCGGCGTTGCCAGGGCGTATCTCAAACCCACCCCGCGCTCGTCGACCGGTTGGTCGGGAGGGTTACGCTGGCGCATATGTCGTGGGCCGAGGTGTCCAATTCGGAAGGCGCGCGGATGAAATCGGACCGAGGGGAAGTTGTACGAACGTGCCACTGACTTCAAGTGAAGAACCGACTGCCCCACCCGAAGCGAACCGCTCAGCGTTGCGCCGCGTGCTGCGGCGCGCTCGCGACGGCGTCCTGCTCAACATCGACGAAGCCGCGATCGCGATGACCGCCCGCGGGGATGACCTGGCCGACCTGTGCGCCAGCGCGGCGCGGGTGCGTGACGCCGGTCTGCAATCCGCTGGCCGGCGCGGTCCGACCGGTAGGTTGCCGATCAGCTACTCGCGCAAAGTATTCATCCCGGTCACCCATCTGTGCCGCGACACTTGCCACTACTGCACGTTTGTCACCGTGCCCGGGGTGCTGCGGGCGCAAGGCAAAGGCATGTACCTCGAACCCGACGAAATCCTCGACATCGTGCGTCGCGGCGCCGAACTCGGCTGCAAGGAGGCGCTGTTCACCC
>CAZPZQ010000269.1:0-5064 GCA_964590745.1 uncultured Mycobacterium sp.
GGGATGCTGGCCGCCGCGTCGGCCCACACCCACAACTGCGGGGTCGACGCCGACAACGCCAAGGTGATGAAACGGACCGCGCGCCGCCCCTTGGCCCGCGGGATGGTGCCAAAGCGCAACGCCCTGGTGTACGGCCTGATCCTCGGCGCCGTGGCGTCTTTGTGGCTGTGGTGGTCCACCAACCTGCTGTCCGCTGCGCTGGCCGCGGCGACCATCGCATTCTATGTGCTCGGCTACACGATGTTGCTCAAGCGGCACACACCGCAGAACATCGTGTGGGGCGGTGCGGCCGGTTGCATGCCGGTGGTGATCGGCTGGTCAGCGGTCACCGGCACGGTCGAGTGGCCGGCCTTGGTGATGTTCGCGATCATTTTCTTCTGGACCCCGCCGCACACCTGGGCGCTGGCGATGCGCTACAAGGACGACTACAAGGCCGCCGGTGTGCCGATGCTGCCGGTGGTCGCCACCGAACGGCAGGTCACCGAACGCATCCTGGGCTACACCTGGCTGATGGTGCTGGCAACGCTGGTGCTCACCGCCGCTGCCGGATGGCTGTACGCCGCGGTTGCCGCCGTGGCCGGCGCCTGGTTCTTGACCATGGCCCATCAGCTCTACGCTGGAGTGCGCCGCGGCGACCCGGTCAAGCCGCTGCGGTTGTTCCTGCAGTCGAATAACTATCTGGCGGCGGTGTTCTGCGCGCTGGCCGTGGATTCCGCGTTGGCCCTGCCGACGCTGTTCTGAGCCGCCCTTAAAGGACCGGGTCCGGTCAGCCGGGCCGGCCTGCCGCGGCGGCGGCCGGAAACCACCCGGCGCCGGTGCTTTCGTCGTCGGCGGGATGCGGCCCACCGGCGATCCAACACAGCAGAAACACGTGATCCAGATATTGCGCCCGATCGCCGTTGGCATGGACGACCGGCGTCGTGGCGAGCACCCACGCCAATCGCAACGGCACCGCGGTGACGCCGGTCTCCCCGCGGACCTCTCGAATCGCGGCGTCGGCGGGTTCCTCGCCCGGATCCACAATCCCGGTCACCGGCGTCCAGGAACCGTTGTCGGCCCGCTGAACCAGCAGCACGTCTGCGCCGCGCACGACGATCGCCGTTATCCCGATGAGCCACAGCAGGTCGTGTCCAACCCGGGCGCGCAGGTCGGTGACGAAGCGCGGTACGGGCATGGGTCCGAGCGTGCCAACCATCGGAGCGACATCGAAGGCGCGGAGTCGGAGCGGTGTGTTGCGCGAACCGCCAAACGCTGATAATGATAATCATATTCATCTAGGTTCGGGGTATGGATGCTCGATAGATCTCACCCGCGGAACGGGTGCCTGCCCGTGACGCTATGCGTCGTCGCTGACGCCCGGGCCAGCGTCGACCGATGATCGCACCGGTGTGGATGGCGACGCCACCCGAAGCGCACTCAGCATTGTTGAGCCATGGTCCGGGGCCGGGTCCGTTACTGGTGTCGGCGGCCGCGTGGTCGTCATTGAGCTCCGAATACACCGCTGCGGCAGCAGAACTCACCGAACTGCTGGGTGCGGTGCAGGCGGTATGGCAGGGTGCCGGCGCTGACCAGTATGCGGCAGCGCACCTGCCGTACCTGGCGTGGCTGACTCAGGCCGCGGCCGACGGTGCCAACGTGGCAGCGCGGCAGGAGACCGTGGCGGCGGCCTATGCCACTGCGCTCGCGACCATGCCGACCCTGGCCGAACTGGCCGCCAACCACGCCACCCACGCGGTGCTGGTGGCGACGAACTTCTTCGGGATCAACACCATCCCGATCGCGCTCAACGAAGCCGATTACGTGCGGATGTGGGTCCAAGCCGCCGCCACCATGGGCACCTATCACGCAGTTTCCGAACCGGCGGTCACGTCGCAACCGCACACCGCCGCGCCGCCCCGAATCCTTGACCACGAACACGACGATCCGTGGGACCAGTACACCGACCCGGGCGACCCGATGTACTGGGTGGCCCGCATCGAGGAAGTCGGTTCGCAATTTCAAACGTTCGGCAAAGAACTGCTGACGAATCCAGCGCAGGCGTTTTCCTACCTCGCGCAACTCATCGAGTTCGATTGGCCCACCCATATCGCCCAGATCGCTACCTGGCTGGGCCAGTCGCCCCAGCTGTTGTCCACCGCCCTCGGCCTTGCTATCGCCAATATGGGACCGGTGGTCGGGCTGGCCGGGCTGGCCGGTTTGGCCGGCCTGGCCCATCCGGCAACGGCGCCGTCCGGGCCGACCCCTCAACCGGCCGCCGAACCTACCCGGCTCCCCGCCACCGGAATTGCCCCCGCGGCACCGCCCGTCCCGGCTGCCGCCACCCCGGGATCGGCAAGTGCGCCACCCATGCCCGCATCGCCGGCGGCTGCTGCAGCGCCGACACCGGTCAACGTCACGACGGGTTTCGGCTACCTGGCCGGCGGCAGCGGTCCCGACACCGGGCTCGGGCCCACGGTTACTTCCCGAACCAGCGCGCAGGTTCCGGCAACCGACAGCAGCGCGGTCGCCGCTGCCGTCGCAGCGCGTACGCCGGCGCAGCAGCA
The DNA here is from genome assembly GCA_964590745.1 of uncultured Mycobacterium sp. Taxonomy (GTDB): domain Bacteria; phylum Actinomycetota; class Actinomycetes; order Mycobacteriales; family Mycobacteriaceae; genus Mycobacterium. The sequence goes on from CAZPZQ010000269.1 coordinate 2,544, forward strand.
GGCCCGACGGCGTCGGCACCGTGCCGCGGACACAACGGCTGCCGCCGACGAGTTCATGTACTTGGACACCGAAACCGGCGCGCTCGGCTTCGACGACACCGCTGCGTCGGTGGCGGCCTCCGCGACGGGTGCCGGAGCGTTAGGGTTCGTCGGCGCGGTGCACGCGCCGCGGAACGCGGTGGCGGGCGGGCTGGTGCGGCTGGCCGCCACCGGCCTCGCGGACGGCCCACCGGAGCCGATGCTGCCCGACACCTGGGGTGACGACGAGCCGGAATGTCGAAAGCCCGGCTAGCGACCGGCAGTGCGGTCAGGGCACCAGCACGATCGACCCAACCGTCTTGCGGCTCTGCAGATCTCGATGCGCTTGGGCGGCATCCGCCAGCGGGTATCGCCGGCTTACCGTCACAGTGATCGAGCCGTTGGCGAGGGCATCAAACAATTCCCCTGTCCGCCAGGAGAATTCCTGAGCAGTGCGGGTGAAGTGGGCCAGCGTCGGCCGGGTCAGATACACCGAGCCGGCTGCGTTCAGTTGCTGCGGATCCACCGGCGGAACGGGTCCGCTGGCCGCGCCGAACAGCACCAGCATCCCCCGCGCGGCAAGGCTGGCCAAGCTGGCGTCGAACGTGGTCGCCCCGACCCCGTCGTAGACCGCGGCCGCACCCATCCCGTCGGTCAGATCACGGATCCGGGCGGCGAATTCGGCCGCACCGGTGGCGCCCGGATCGGGGTAGTCGAGCACCTCGGCGGCGCCGGCCTGCCGGCACAGTTCCGCCTTGGTCCGGGTTGACGTGGTGGTGATCAGCCGCGCACCCAGGCCGGTGGCCCACTGCGTCAAGATCAGTCCCACCCCGCCGGCGCCGGCGTGCAGCACAATGGTGTCGCCGGGCTGCACCGGGTACACCGACTTGATCAGATAATTCGCCGTCGTGCCTTTCAACAGTGCGGCAGCGGCCACCTCGAAGTCGATGCCCAACGGCAGGTGTGCCACCAATCCAGCTGGCGCAGTGCAGAACTCGGCATACGCACCGGCAGCCGATGCGGTCACGACCCGGTCGCCCACCCGCAGGGTGGTCACCTCGGCGCCGACCTCGGACACCGTGCCCGCCACTTCGTTGCCGATCACGAACGGCAACTCGGCCGGGTACTGGCCGGACCGGAAATAGGTGTCGACGTAATTGATGCCGATGGCTTCAGCCCGGATGGTCACTTCGCCGGCGGCCGGGGCGGGCGTCGGCCGGTCGACGTAGTTGAGGACCTCGGGTCCGCCGGTCTCGGCGACTTCGACGGCGCGCATGCCGACTATCATCCCCGGGGGTGAAGCCCGCATGAAACTCGCCCGGCCGGACCTCTTCCACCCGCGCATCGTGCTCGCCGGCGATCCGGAGCACAGCGGGGGAGGCGACGACGATGCCGGCCTGGTCGAGGCGCTACGCAGCCGCGGCTTGTCGGCTCGCTGGCGGTCCTGGGACGATCCGGACACGCTCCGTGCCGACCTGGTGATCTTGCGCGCAACCCGTGATTACGCCCCGCGCCGCCGGGCGTTTCTGGCCTGGACCCGGCGGGTCCGCAACCTGCTCAACCCGCCCAATGCCGTCGCCTGGAACGCATCTCGCCGGTACTTGACTGACCTGCGGCGCGCGGGTGTTCGGACGGTACCGCAGCGTGCGCCGGGCGACACCACCGCACTGGTCTTTTTGGGCGGCCAACAGTCCCATGCCTTCGGCGGTGTCGATGCCGACCCCGACGTCGAGTTGTGGGACCTGGGCCGGGAGGTTGTGCACGCGGCCGCCAGCCGGGTGGACATCGGCGTAGCCGAGTTGCTCTATGCCCGTGTCGACGTCGTCGGCGGCCGGGAGCGGCTCCGACTGGCCGGTCTGGACCTGATCGCGCCGCCGCTGGGCTGGGGGGCGTCAGGGTCCGTCGAGCGCGACGAGAGGCAGCGCCGGTTCGCGGTGTGCGTCGAGTCCGCGCTGCAGCGGTTCGGGCTGGGTCCGCTTTCGCATGGACGCCCATAGCGCGGCGGTCGCCGCGGTGACCAAAACCGCGCCCGCGACGTGCAGCGTCACCAGCGCGGGCGGCACGCCGGTGAAAAACTGGATCGTCCCGACCAACCCTTGGGCGAACGCCACAGCGATCACCGTCACCAGACGCACCAGGATTGTCCGGCCCACCCCCGCGGCCGCCAGCCCGAACAGCAGGCCGATCAGCAGCCCGAGAAAACCGATGAGCAGGGATTCGTGCAGGTGGGCCAGCAAGACGACCTCGACTTTCAGCCGGGGCACCGGGCGGTCGGCACTCTTGTCGCCGGCGTGCGGGCCGGCCGCGGTGACCAGCGTCCCGGTCACCAGCACCGCGGACAACGTCACCGCACTCAGTGCCGTCAGCCAACGCAGCGGGGCGGGGGCCTGCCGCTGAACTATGCCCTGGTCGGGTTCACCGATCCGGACGTAGAGCAGCACCGCCAACCACACCATCAACATCGACAGCACCAAGTGCAGCGAAACCGTCCACCAGGCCAGTC
>CAZPZQ010000270.1:0-5056 GCA_964590745.1 uncultured Mycobacterium sp.
TACCAGCCCTCCACCACCTGCGGCCCGTACACACCCAGTCCGAGGATGTGTCGCCCGCCGGATAGATGGTCAAGGGTGAGCGCGGCCATCGCACACGCGGTCGGGGTGCGCGCGGACAGTTGCACCACCGAGGTGCCCAGCCGCATCCGGCGGGTGGATGCACCCCACCACGCCAGCGGGGTATAGGCGTCCGATCCCCAGGCCTCGGCGGTGAACACGGCGTCGAAGCCGGCCTCCTCGGCGGCGGCGACCAATCGGCCGGCGTCCTGTGGCGGCTGGGCACCCCAGTACCCCAGTTGCAGTCCGAGCTTCATTGTTGGCTCCCTACCCGCATTCTTGCTCAGATTGTTAGAACCTGTTCTACTCGATGCCGTGACCGCCAGCGAAACTCGCCCCGTTGTCGCCGAGCCCCTTTCTGCACCGCTGCGGTTGTCCTTCGACTACACCCGATCGGTCGGCCCGGTGCTCGGCCGATTCTTCACCGCGCTGCGCGAGCGCCGCATTGTCGGAGTACGAGGCACCGACGGCCGAGTTTATGTTCCGCCGGCCGAATACGATCCGGTCAGCTACCAACCGCTCACCGAGCTCGTCGAGGTGGCGAGCGTCGGCACCGTGCTGGCATGGGTCTGGCAGCCCGCACCGCTGCCCGGCCAGCCGCTGGACCGGCCATTCGCCTGGGCGTGGATCAAACTCGACGGCGCCGATGTCCCGATGCTGCACGCGGTGAATGTGTCCGATCCCGACTCGATCAGCACCGGAGCTCGGGTGCATGTGCACTGGGCCGACGACCCGGCCGGGGCGATCACCGACATCGCCTACTTCGTGTTGGGCGACACCCCGGAACCGGTGCCGACCACAACCGACCAGCGTGACCCGGTGACCATGGTCATCACGCCGATCGAACTGGAAATCCAGCACAGTGCCTCGCATCCAGAAAGCGCCTACCTGCGCGCGTTGCAGCAAGGCAAGCTGCTCGGCGCGCGAACCGGCAAGGGGGCAAAGGTTTATTTCCCAGCCCGCGAGGCCGACCCGGCCACCGGCCAGCCACTCACCGACTTCGTCGAGGTAGCCGACCGAGGCACCGTGACGACATTTGCGATCATCAACATCCCGTTTCTGGGTCAGCGCATCCAACCGCCGTACGTGGCGGCCTATGTGCTACTCGACGGCGCCGACATCCCGTTTCTGACCGTGGTTTCCGACGTCGACGCACACGACGTCCGGATGGGCATGCGGGTGCAGGCAGTATGGAAACCCCGCGAGGAGTGGACGTACAGCATGGACAACATCGAGTACTTCCGTCCAACCGGAGAACCGGACGCCGACTACGACAGCTACCGGGAGCACCTGTGAACTCTCGCGACATCGCGGTGGTAGGTTTCGCCCACGCTCCCCATGTTCGCGCGACCGACGGCACCACCAACGGCGTCGAAATGCTGATGCCATGCTTCGCCCAGTTGTACTCCGAGCTTGGTATCACCAAGGCCGACATCGGGTTCTGGTGCTCCGGTTCTTCGGATTACCTGGCCGGGCGGGCATTCTCATTCATTTCAGCGATCGACTCCATCGGCGCCGTTCCGCCGATCAACGAGTCACACGTAGAGATGGACGGTGCCTGGGCGGCCTACGAGGCCTACATCAAGCTGCTGACCGGCGATGTCGATACCGCTTTGGTGTACGCATTCGGCAAATCGTCAGCCGGTGTGTTGCGCCGGATTCTGGCGCTACAAACGGATCCGTACACCGTCGCGCCGCTGTGGCCGGATTCAGTATCGATCGCCGGGCTGCAGGCCCGACTCGGACTGGACAACCGGAAGTGGATGCCGGAGCAGATGGCACGAATAGCGCTGGAATCAATGGCGTGTGCCCGGCGGGTGGATGCGGGCGATCTGGTACCGCACGCCACCGAACTCGACGAACTGCTGCAGCAGCCGTTCTTCGCCGACCCGCTACGCCGGCACGATATCGCGCCGATCACCGACGGGGCCGCCGCGCTTGTGCTGGCCGCCGGCGACCGGGCCCGGGAGTTGCGGGAAAACCCGGCGTGGATCACCGGTTTCGAACACCAGATCGAGTCAGGCATGCTGGGTAGTCGGGATCTGACCGAATCACCGTCGACAAGGGCGATCACGAGGTTGGCCACCGGTGACGACATGCCCGCGGTCGAGGTGGCAGAAATCCACGCGCCGTTCACACACCAGCAGATGATCCTCACCGAAGCGATGCGGCTACCGTCGAAGACGAAAGTCAACCCATCCGGCGGTGCACTGGCCGCCAACCCGATGTTCGCCGCCGGACTGGAACGGATCGGCTTCGCCGCCCAACAGATCTTCAATGGTTCGGCGCAGCGGGTACTCGCTCACGCCACCAGTGGGCCTGCGCTGCAACACAATCTGGTCGCGGTGATGGAGGGACGCAACTGATGGCCGGCCCGGACAAACCGAGGCTCGCAGCGGTGCTGGGCACCGGTCAGACGCACTACGTCGCCAAACGTCACGACGTATCAATGAACGGCCTGGTCAGAGAGGCCATCGACCGAGCGCTGGCCGACTCCGACTGCACCTTCGCCGACATCGACGCGGTGGTGGTCGGAAAAGCGCCGGATTTCTTCGAGGGCGTCATGATGCCCGAACTTTTCATGGCCGATGCCATGGGGGCTACCGGCAAGCCGCTGATCCGGGTACACACCGCGGGGTCGGTGGGCGGCTCCACCGCGGTGGTGGCCACCAGCCTGGTGCAGTCGTGCAAGTATCGCCGGGTGCTTGCCATGGCCTGGGAGAAGCAGTCGGAATCCAACGCCATGTGGGGCCTCTCGATTCCGGTGCCGTTCACCAAGCCGGTCGGCGCCGGCGCCGGCGGATATTTTGCGCCGCACGTTCGCGCCTACATTCGCCGATCCGGCGCGCCGACCCACATCGGGGCAATGGTGGCGGTCAAAGACCGGCTCAACGGGGCCCGCAACCCATTGGCCCACCTAAAGCAACCCGACATCACCCTGGAGAAGGTGCTGTCGTCGCAAATGCTCTGGGATCCTATCCGTTTCGACGAGACCTGCCCCTCCTCGGATGGCGCCTGTGCGGTGGTGATCGGCGATGAGCAGACGGCGGACGAACACGCGGCCGGCGGTCAGCCGGTCGCTTGGATCCATGCCACCGCGCTGCGCACCGAGCCGCTGGCCTATGCCGGTCGTGATCAGGTGAATCCGCAAGCCGGCCGCGACGCGGCGACGGCTTTGTGGCAGGCGGCCGGAATCACCAGTCCGATCGACGAAATCGATGCCGCCGAAATCTATGTGCCGTTTTCCTGGTTCGAGCCGATGTGGCTGGAGAACCTCGGCTTCGCCGCCGAAGGCGAAGGCTGGAAGCTCACCGAAGCTGGCGATACCGCGATCGGGGGGCGCCTGCCGGTGAACCCGTCCGGCGGGGTGCTGTCGTCCAACCCGATCGGCGCTTCCGGGATGATCCGGTTCGCCGAAGCCGCCATCCAGGTGCTGGGCAAAGGCGGTGCGCACCAGGTCCCGGGTGCACGCAAAGCGCTGGGCCATGCCTACGGTGGTGGCTCACAGTACTACTCAATGTGGGTGGTCGGCGCCGAGAAGCCGGACAAGCCGAGTGGTAGGAGTAGCAGATGACCGATATCCACACTAAAACCGAGCATCCCGCGCATGCGGCCGGTCGCCGTTCCCGGGAGGCGGTAATCGCCCGCGACAAGGACGCCTGGCTGGCGGTGTTCGCCGACGACGCGATCGTGGAAGACCCGATCGGGCCGTCACCGTTCGACCCGCAGGGCACCGGCCACCGCGGCCGGGATGCCATCTCCGCGTTCTGGGACAAGGCAATCGCGGCCACCGACGCGATCGAATTCGACTTCAGGGACAGCTTCGCCTGCGGCAACGAAGAGGCCAACGTCGGCGCCATTGTGACCACCATGGGCGGTCACCGGATCACCACCGAAGGCGTGTTCACCTACCGGGTGAACGACGAAGGCGAATTGGTGGCGCTGCGGGCCTACTGGGAGATTCAGCGCGCCGCCGCCACGGCACGAAAGATCTAGCGAGACCGCTTGTTGCCACTGGCGATCTGATTGACCACCTCGGATGTTGGGCGTAGGGTCTGAGGACCGTTTCAGCTGTCTCGAGTCGCCACTGGGGGTGCCGATGCCTCGCTACGCTGTTGCCGTTTTCCCGGATCGCCATGAGCACCACACCGGGCGCCGCACCTGCCAGCGATCCGTCGACGCGCGGTCGAGGCGTCAGATCTCAACGGCGACTTCGCTGATCCGGCCGCGGCGGTTGACGCCGACTGGCCGTTCTGGTCGGTTTTAGGGGAGGCAGTGCACCGCTTCGGGCTGGTAATGCTGCTGGCGGCAGGTGCTGGCCTGGTTGTGGCGCTCTCCACCGGACCTGCCGCGAATGCCTCTCCGGTTGATGACGCCTGGCCGTATGACACGTTCGTTCAGTTGCCCGGTTTTTCGGCGGGCGGGCACCTCAACCCGGTTGACGACTTTCCGCTCCTGTCGCAGGGGGTGCTGCCCTGGGAGCTTCCCGGCGGCGAAGGCAGCTACTCGACCGATTGGATCGGTATCCAGGCGCCCTTTGTCGGATACCTCCTCCACCAGAAGGTCTTCGACAGCAGTGTTCCGGTCCCGGCGGATGGAACGACCTGGGACGGGTTGAGCCTGGGGCCGCTGGCTTACTTCGTCATCAACGATCCCCTCGCGGGGCTCGGAAGCCAGGTCTCGCTCTTCCCGCTCGGGCAGAACACCTTCATCAGCGACTCGGCGGGCATTCAGGACACCTTTCTGCTGGGCAGTGCGGAAGCTCCGCTGCTGCAGAATGTGTTCACCGTCGATGCGGCGGGGATGCAGGATGTGCTGTCGGTTGGCGAACAGGACTTCACGCTGTTCGATCTGCCTGTGCTCGCGGCGGACGGCGGCGGCCCCGCGGAATTCGCCGGTGCGCCAGTGGGCCTGGCCGCACTGCTGGACGGGTTCTGACCACCCGAACCACCGGAACCGCTTCGGCGGTCGGGGGATTGTCATAGGTCTGGGCGGCTGG
>CAZPZQ010000271.1:0-5001 GCA_964590745.1 uncultured Mycobacterium sp.
GCCGGCGTCGGCGAGCAGCGCGTCGACGTGGCCGTGGTAGCAGCCGGCAAACTTGACGACCTTGGCTCGGCCGGTGAACCCGCGGGCCAGCCGCAACGCGCTCATGGTGGCCTCGGTGCCGGAGTTGACCAGCCGGATCTTCTGCACCGCCGGCACCCGGGTGATGATCTCGGCGGCCAAGTCGGACTCGGACCGCGTCGGCGCGCCGAACGACAGCCCGGCGCCGGCCGCCTGCCGGACCGCTTGGACCACGGCGGGGTGGGCATGGCCCAGGATCATCGGGCCCCACGAGCAGACCAGGTCGACGTAGCGGTTGCCGTCGGCATCGGTGAGCCAGCAGCCTTGCGCTTCGGTGATGAAGCGCGGCGGGCCGCCGACCGCGCTGAACGCGCGCGCCGGGGAGTTCACCCCGCCCGGGATCAGCGCGCACGCCTCGGCGAACAGCGCCGCCGACGCGCGGGTGTGCTGCGTCAACGCGGCCGCCTGGTCAGTACCACCCACGGCCACCAGTGTCCCAGCCCAGCCGGGTCGGTCGACTACGGGGTGTAGTCGGTGGCGTTGCGCTTGATCCGGGTGACCAGCACTTCGGCGCTTCAGGTTCCCTTGAGTCAGCACCGCCGCCGGGGTTGGATGGCGGACATGCAACTACCGCAGTGGCTGGCCCGCTTCAACCGGTACGTCACCAACCCGATCCAACGGCTCTGGGCGGGCTGGCTGCCGACCTTCGGCATCCTCGAACATGTCGGCCGGCGCTCCGGCAGGATGTACCGGACTCCGCTGAGTGTGTTCAGCACCGACCTCGACGGTAAGCCGGGGGTGGCCATCCTGTTGACCTACGGACCGAACCGGGACTGGCTGAAGAACATCACCACCGCCGGCGGCGGTCGGCTGCGCCGGTATGGCAGAACGTTCGCCGTCACCGAACCGCGGGTGATGAGCAGAGCCGATGCGGCCCGGTATGTCCGGGCGGGTTGGCGGCCGATCTTCGCGCGGCTGCCGTTCGAGCAAGCGGTGCTGTTGACCAGGGCGGTGTGATTGTGCGGTTCTCCGAGCGCCGGGCCCGGTTCAACCGGGTGGTGACCAATCCGTTGTTTCGGCCGATCTCGGGGTGGGTGCCGCTGTGGTCGATCGTCGAGCACACCGGGCGGCGCTCCGGCAAAACCTACCGCACACCGGTCTCGGTGTTCAGCACTACCGACGGCGTCGCCGTGGTGCTGCCGTACGGGCCCGATCGGGACTGGGTGAAAAACCTGCAGGCCGCGGGCGGCGGCCGGGTGAAGCTGCGCGGCAAGACGTTTGAGGTGACCAATCCAAGAGTGCTGCCGACGTCCGACGCGGTGGGCTTGCTCAAGTCGCCGTGGCGGCAGTTGGTCGGGTCTGCCGGGGTGGCGTACACGCTGCTGCTCACCCGCGTGCGCTGAGCACACCCGCAGCGCTGACGCACCCAGACTGACCGGACCTCCGACGCCGAGCGTGAAGCCGTTGCGAGTTTTCGGCGATTTTTTCGCAACGGCTTCACGTTCGGCGCGGGCACGCCCGGTCGACAACGTTTCGCCGGACTGCAATTCTTTCCTTGGTCCGGTTCCATCGCCACCCAGGAGGGATCACCGTCGAGCCGTCGCTAGCCTGGCTGCTGCAACCGCTGTCGGTGCGGGCCTTTCTGGATGAGATTTTCGGGGCGAAGCACTACCACATCAACCGCGGCGCTCCGGGCTACTTCGACACCGTGCTACCCGGGCCGCGGCCGGCAGCCGACCTGGTGCAACAGCTCAAGTCCGATCCGGCCGCGGTCCGCGCGGTCAACCGAGACGCGCACCGGGATTCCGCGGTGTACCAGCTTTCCGACGGCACCCTCGATATTGCCGGCGTCCACGCCGATCTGGCCGACGGCTACACCATTGTGGTGGACCGGCTGGAACGTTACCTGCGCAGCATTGCCGCGCTGTCGCACTCGATCGAGGTCGAGCTGAACTTCGCGACCCAGGTGAACGCCTACATCACGCCACCGGGATCGGTCGGGTTCGCCGCGCATTACGACCACCACGACGTGTTGATCCTGCAAATCCAGGGATGCAAAACCTGGCACCTCTACGGCGACGCCGCGGTGGCGCCGCACGACATGCAGCGCCGCAAAGAGATCAGTGAGATCTTCGGCGCCGAGCTGCCGGCACCGACCGACCTGGTGCTGCAGGCCGGTGACACCCTGTACCTGCCGCGCGGCCAGGTGCACGCCGCCGAAGCCGGGCCGGAGCAATCCGTCCACTTGACCGTCGGGATGCACGTCCCGACGGTGCTGACCCTGCTCACCAATATGCTGCAGTTGCTGAGTTACCGCGACGACCGGGTGCACGCACGGCTGCCGGCACACCACCTGGATGACCCCGACGCTCGGGCCGGTGTGCGCGGGATCGTCTCGGACGCCCTCGACCTGCTTTCCGATCCGGGTGTCATCGCCGACGGTGTCGACGCGTTCGAAGACCTGTTGACCCGGCGCGGCCGCTGCCCGCCGGTCGGACAGGTCTCCGACACCGTCGGGATCCAGGGCCAGACGCTGGTGGTGAAACACCAGCCGTTGTATTCCCGGGTGATCCGGGTCGCCGACCGGGTCGGTCTGCAGTTCGCTCAGCTCGTGGTGAGCGCCGGTTCCGACCACGAATCGGCGATGCGGTTTCTGTCGCACAGCAGCGAACCGTTCCGGGTCGACGAGTTGCCCGGGCTCACCGCGGCCCAGCAGACCGAGCTGGCCCGGACGCTGATCATGAGCGGTTTTCTGATCCGGCTGCGGTGACGGTTCGCCGGGCCCGGCACCGGAAGGCGCCGAGGGTCAGGATCAGTACTCACAAATGCGGATCAAACCCACGATGCGACCCGTATTTCTCGTCAATATCGACAGGATTCTCTAGATTTGAGGTTGTAGACTGCACTGGTCTGCCGGATTCCGCGGGAGCTAATCGGAAGGGCGAACCGCAGCCGATGACAGAGCCGATCTGGATGGCGTCACCTCCGGAGGTGTACTCGGCGCTGCTGAGCAGTGGCCCGGGGCTCGGCCCGCTGTTGGCCGCGGCGTCTGGTTGGGACTCGTTGAGCACCGAATACGCCTCGGTGGCCGAAGAACTCAGCAGAATGCTGGCGGCGGTGCAAACCGGGGCGTGGCAGGGGCCCAGCGCGGAATCGTATGTGGCCGCGAACGTCCCCTACCTGGCGTGGCTGGCGCAAGCCAGCGCAAACAGCGCTGTGGCGGCCAGCCAGCAGCGCACCGCGGCGGCCGCCTACACCTCGGCGTTGGCAACCATGCCCACCCTGGCCGAGTTGGCCGCCAACCATGCTATTCACGCGGCATTGGTGGCGACCAACTTCTTCGGGGTCAACACGATTCCGATCGCGCTCAACGAAGCCGACTACATTCGGATGTGGATCCAGGCGGCCACCACCATGTCGACCTACCAAACCGTGGCCAGCGCGGCGGTCGCGGCGACACCCCAGACCAACGGTGCGCCAACGATTCTGGCTGCCGCCGCGACCGATCCGCACCATCAGCACCGGCATCTGACCGACGGAAACCAGCCACCCACCCAGGACAACGAGGGCGTCACGAATCCGGAATGGTGGGAGTCGCGAATCGATCAGGCGGTCACCGCGATTCAGAACGATCTGGCGTCACCGAATCCGATCATCTCGCTGCTGACCGACGGGGTGCTCCAAGGCCTGGTCCCGCATTATGCCGGCGAGGCGATCATCGGGTTATCCCAGTCGTTGACGGCGTTGAGTCAGACCATGTACAGCCTGATCCCGCTGACGTCGCTGAGCGGCTCCACCGGCCTGGCCGGGCTCGGCGGCCTGGCACAGGCGGCGCCCGCGCTGGTCAGTGTTCCGGAGCCGGCCGCACCGCCGGCATCGACACCGATCAGCCCGGTGGCCACCGCGGCAGCAGCGCCGCCGGCGGTTCCGGCCGCGAACGTCCCGGCCGCCGCGACGCCGGCGACCGTGCCCGGCCCAGGTGTCGCCGCGCCTCCTTCGCCGCCGCCGGCCGCGCCGCCGCCGGTGACCGGAACGGAGGGTCTGGTCTATCCGTACCTGGTGGGCGGTCCGGGCGCCGGCTCCGGCTCGGCGATGCGGAGCAGCACCGCGATGAAGTCGACGCAATCCGATACCGCTGCGGCCACCACCGCCGCGGCTGCCGCCCGAAAACACGAACACCACCGGCGGCACCGACCGGCCGGCCTGGGCGATCGCGGCTTCCGCTATGAATATCTTTCCGCGGATGGGGATCTGGACGGTCCGGACCGCGAGTTGGCGTCCTCGGTGGTCGGCACGGACCAGGGTGCCGGGGCACTGGGCTTCACCGGCACGGTGCCGTCCGGACCGCCGGTCGGGGCGGCCGGGTTGACCACGCTGGCCGACGACACCGACGGCGCCCCGATGGTGCCGCGCTGTTGGCCTTACGACGCCGATGCCGGCGCCGACACCGACGACGACCGGAGCTAGCGCGCGTCACTGACCGGGCAAACCACCGGCGCCACCGGCGTTCCCGGGCCTGCCGTCGGGCGTACCGGCGCCGCCGGCGCCGGCGGCGCCACCGCCCTGCAAGCCACCGGTACCGCCGTCACCACCGTCGCCGCCCGGGCCGGTCGCACCGTCCGGACTGCCGGGAAGCCCAGCGCCGCCCGGACCGCCGGCGCCGCCCGGGCCGCCGGCGCCGCCGTCGTCGGCGGCGCCGCCGTCACCGCCCGGACCACCCGCTCCGCCGGTACCACCGGCCGGGTGGTCGGGCGGGCCGCGACCACCTGCACCGCCGGTGCCGCCGGCCCCGCCGGTGCCGCCGTCGCCGGTCGAGGGGGGATCGACCATGCCGTTGCCGCCATTGCCGCCGGCGCCGCCGGTGCCGGCGGTCGCAATGGCCGAGCCGGCCGCCCCGCCGGTGCCGCCGGCACCTCCGTCGCCGCCACGGCTCGGGTCACCGGCGATGCCGCCGGGTCCGGCGTCGCCGCCCCGGCCCCCGTC
>CAZPZQ010000272.1:0-4985 GCA_964590745.1 uncultured Mycobacterium sp.
CGATGCGCGGAGGGAGCCCAGCGCAGCAAAGGCGTGCTTCGGCGGCCTCGCCGGTGTGGGTCAGCCGTTGAGCCAGAGCATCAGCGCCGACGCGAGCGAGATAGGCACCGGTCAGCCAGGGCAGCCGCGCGCTTATCCCGGGCGGGGATTGCAGAAAGAAGGGCGCCACCAGAGTCAGGCGCTTGACAGCGTCCGGATTACGTGCCGCGGCCTCCACTGCTGCCGCTGCACCGATCGAGTGCCCGACCAGATGGGTGTGTGAGGTGACCAGTGCGTCCATCCACCGGTTCCAGTCATCCAGGTCGCCACCGCTGAGTCCCAACCCGGGAAGATCCACCACCGCCCCGCCGCCCCACTCGGACACGGTCTGTATCCACGTGTCGGCATTCACCGGCAGACTGGGTAGCACCACAGCGGTGGAGTCCGCCGGTCCGGCAATGAGGGTGTGCACACCGGCCACGTCGACGAAACGACGGGTGAATCCTCCGACCGGAGATGCACCAAATCGGTGAGCGGCCAGGTAGTCGGCCCATCGCAGGATCGACGGCACCGTTTCGGGCATGACCAGCCCGTGCCGATCCGCGAACTGCCTGGCAGCAGCGACCGGGTAGCGATCCGAGGACAAGAAACTCAGCGTCTCCGGGTCGGCTTTGGTCAGCGCGGCGGGAAGTCGTTTGATCAGACCGACCGGGATTCGTGTCCTGGGTACCTTCACCTGATAATGCTCACCGACCAAGCGGAGCAGGTTCGACAACGACGGGGTCGCATCGTCGAGAACCCAGTACGATGCACCGGCGGTCGCGTCATCACAAGCCAGCGCGACCATGAACCGGGTCAGATAGTCAACCGGGATCACCGGCAGAAATGTGGTGTCGTCACCCGGTAAAGCCGTCAGCTTGCCATGCCACAGGTCACTGAAGCTGGCCGCCAGGCCCAAATATTGTTCCGATTCCCCGGTCGCGGCCACCCCGCTGACGGTCGAGGGATTGACGATCGTCCACGGCACGCCGGACTGGATCGCCTCCGACTGGAAGACCGCGTCGGCCTCGACCTTGGAGGCCTCGTAGGCGCCAAGTCGTCGGTAGGTTTTCTGGACCCGGTCCGTGGACCAGGGGACCGCGGCGGGGTCCTGGCCGCCCACCCGGTAGCCGGACACGTGCACCACACGGTGCAATCCCCTGATGGCGGCCGCGGCTTGGACCACGGAGCGTGCGGTGGCGACGTTGGCCGTCCGGGCTTCCTGCGCGGTCATCCCGAACCGATAAGCACCCGCGCAGTTGTAAATCTCGGTGATGCCCGTCGATTGTGCGCTGTCCAACCCGAGGGCTGGCGCTGTGAAATCCACCAGCGTCGGCTCAACCTCGACATCGCCGGCGTGTCGGCGAACCCACGACATCAGCCCGTCGAACGAAGACTGCGACCGGCATCCGGCCAGCACACCGACACCGGCATCGGCCAACGCCAGGATCAGGTGCCGCCCCAGGAATCCGGTTGCGCCAAGGACCAGCGCCCGGCGCCGCTGAGCCTTCACCGGTTCGCCGCCGACGCTGCGAAGCGTGCCGCGAGCAGCTCGACAAGCACATTGCGAGCACTGTGCAGCGGGCCGGTGTCTCGGCGTGCTCGGCTGAGGATCATGGCACCCTCGACTGTGCTCACCACCGTCTCAGCCAGTGCCTTCGCCTCATCAGCTACGAGGCCTTTCCGGCTGAAGTAGTCAGCGATCAACGCGATCCATGAGTCGTATGCCGACCTGCACGCCTGCCGGAGCCGTTCACTGTGGGCCCCGGCCTCCAGCGTCACCACCGACACCGGGCAGCCCATCTCGAAGTCAGCGCCGGCGATCAGCTGAGCGACTGCGTCCAGCACACCGCCGACCACCTCGGCTGGACTCGCACCTGTCTCGATGCCGGCTGCGATCACCGCGCCATACTGGTCGGCCGCCAGCGTCACGGCCCGTACCGCTAACTCCTCCTTGCCGCCGGGGAAGTGGAAATATAACGACCCCTTCGGTGCATCCGCAGCCTGCAGCACCGCATTCACGCCGGTACCGGCATAACCACGCGATTGCACCAACGACAACATCGCCTCAACCATCCGGGCACTGGTCAACGCGCCCTTCGACAGATCAACCATCCAAGCAGAATAGACCGGTCTACATATTTCATGCAACCGCAGTCTCACCACAGATCGCGAGGTGGTTCGACTTCGATGATGAAGGGCTCGAACACACTGCCGATCAGCAGTCGGTTGTTCCATCTCGCACCGACGCTGGCCCCGGACAGGATGGCCCCGTCGTCCTCGAAGACGGTCACGAATTCGCCGGTATCGGGGTCCATGCGAATGACCTGGGATGCCGAGTGCGCCCGCGGGTCTTTTGCATGCTTGAGCGCTTGATAGACCTTGGGATGACCACCGATCCACAGGGCGCCATCGCTGTCGATCTCGATGTTGTCGACGCACATGTCTGTCCGAAACACCGCGTTGCGGTGTAACGCTCCGCTGGGTCCGATAGTGCAGCGCCAGATTTCATGCCGTGTCATCGCCGCCAGGAACATCTCGCTTCGCTTCTGATGCCACGCGATGCCGTTGGCATAGGGCACCCTGGTGAGGGCCTTGGCGTAGGTGACGTTTCCGCCGCTGTCTCCGATGTGGATGACGTTGCTGACCGCAAGCCCGCTGAACTGTTCGAGACTCTGTGCCCGCGGACCGCGGAAACCGTGGTCGTTGGTGACATAGCACTGGCCGTCGCCGGCGACGGTGAGATCGTTGGGCGCGTGGATGAGCCGGTCGGAATAGACCCGCAACAGCCGCAACCGGTCACCGTCGATGAGGTAGCGACGAACACTGTGTCTGCCTTCGGCATGGTCAATCGCGTAGAGCTCGCGACGGCCGTCCGGGGCGATCCACACCGCGATCCCGTGCGGGTAGATGCCCTCGTCGGACTCGGAGATCAGTTCGGGGTCCGCGTCGGCATCGGTGAGGTCTAGCCGGTAGAGGCCGCCATGCTCGGGCCCGCCGCTC
Source organism: uncultured Mycobacterium sp. (assembly GCA_964590745.1). GTDB lineage: Bacteria > Actinomycetota > Actinomycetes > Mycobacteriales > Mycobacteriaceae > Mycobacterium. The sequence goes on from CAZPZQ010000272.1 coordinate 3,022, forward strand.
AGCTGTGTGCGCCTGTCCGCAGCGGACAGGTAGGCGATGCCGCGTTCCTGATCGATGCTGATGTCTTCGACGCCGATGAGGCCGGACGCTGTGATCTTGCGCAGACCACGGTTTTCCGTGGGTACGAGCCTGCGGGTGAAGCCGTAGATGTTGAAGGTGTTGACCAGGTGACCGAGGATGGGAATGCGGCTGATCTTCAACGCCGGGTACCTCCTGGCGCGGTGCTTGGCAGGCTGAGGGCGTGCGCGAGTACCCGGTCGCGAACAGGTTGGGGGAGCACTCGCAGGAGGATCACGTCCCGAACGAAGTCGTTGTGGATCTCGTAGCGGGCGCGGGGTTTGTCTCGGGTCAGGGCATCGAAAGCGGCGTTGACGACTTTCTCGATGGGGACGCCATTGTCGATCGATTTCGTCGCGGTCTCCCGGAACGCAGCCAGCGGCCTCGTGTACACGGGCTCCGAGGGTGTGACGGCAAGATCGCGTTCGATCTTGGCCGACATCGGCGTCTTGATCAGTCCCGGCGCGATCACAGCGACGTGAACCCCCAGCGGCGCAAATTCCAGTCGCATGGCAGTGGAGAGCGCCTCGACTGCAAACTTGCTGGCCGAGTAGGCTCCGGTGAACGGTAGAGTGCGTCGGCCGCTGGCCGAGCTTATGTTGACTACCCGTGCGCCGGGCCGACGACGCAGCAGAGGCAGGAACCTCCGGGTCACGGTGTGCATGCCCACTAGGTTGACCTCGAGCACGTCACGCAGGGTCTGCGAGGAGAGGTCCAAAAGGGGGCCGTTGGTGCCGATGCCCGCAACATTCAGCAGGCCGCCGAGCGGGCGATCGCCGAGCAGTCTTGCCACCCCTGCCGCTGTGGCTGCGACCGAGCCATCGTCGCGGACGTCGATCAGCACCGGGTGAACCGAGCCGTTGCCCACCGGATAGGCACCGATCTTGTCGACCTCCGCATCGTTGAGGGCACCGGCAAAGACGGTGACACCCGACCGAAGCAACGCCGCGGTGATCGCCTGCCCGATACCCGAGCCGGCACCGGTCACCATGATGGCATTCGGCAGACGACGCACCGCTGTCCTTGTCACCGAGCTGTCCTCCGGGTTGCCCGGGTAAATTCCGGCGGCTCACTGGTGTCGAGCAATTCCGGATTGGGTTTGCCGGAAAGGGTCAGCAGCCCGCGCAGCGCCTTGATGACCTTGGGGATCGAAGCCGGACTCCTGAAGTTCAGCGTCCCCAGAAGCTGCTTGAGCATGGTCAGAGTGTCGAAGTAGATTCGCTCGGCGATCAGGTTCTCATTCTCGTCGAACTGAAAGAAGGCGGTCATCCGGACCCGGAAGGTGCCGCCGGTAGCCGGGATCTTTCCCAGTGGGCCCAGGTGGGTTCCGTTGAGCCAGAATTCTGCGACCACAGCGTCGTGACTGTGGCGTAATTCGATAATTTCGGCACGCTGATCGGGAAAGGCCACCCGGGTGTCGTGGTAGTACTTTCGCACCTCGGCATCTCCGTCGTGCACGGTCATGGTGGGGATCAGCTCGTAGCGCGGGTGCGGGAACGTCGACAGGGTCGCGTCCCAGTCATGGGCGATCTCGTCGCGCACGTGGTTCAAGACGAGCTTTTGGCGCGCATCTAGAACGCTGGCGGCGGGGATGTCGAAGCGGGTTCGGGTCATTGGCGGCGGTGTCCCTTTCTGCCTGTCGTGAATGCTCTGCAGCCGCAGTTCGTTCGCCGCGGCCGGTCAGCCGGCGGCCGGTTTGGCCGGCCCGGAGTAGACCTCGAAGAATCGCGCCGTCATCCCGGGCGGGATTGCGAGGTTGGCGTCATGGTCGGTATGCACGCGGACCAGGCTGGGGCCGTCGTGGGTGCGACAGCGGCGCAGCGCTCCGTCGAGGTCTTCGATGCGGTCGACATACTCGCCGTGGCAGCCCAGCCCGCTCGCGACCGCCTCCCAGCGAATCTCGCCCT
>CAZPZQ010000273.1:0-4978 GCA_964590745.1 uncultured Mycobacterium sp.
AGCGGCCGGTGGCCTCGTCGAGCACGCCGCGCAACTGCTGGTTGATCTGATCCCGCGAGGTGAAGGTTTGTTCCAGGTTCATGCCGCCGACCACGTTACGCAGCGTGGTGGTGGTCAACTGCTCGACACCGACGATGTAGTTGCTGATCTCGTAGACGGCGGCTTGCGGGTTGGTGACCTGAAAGTAGACCACGGTGTCGATGGCCAGCGTCAGATTGTCTTCGGTGATCACCGGTTGCGGCGGGAACGACACCACCCGCTCGCGCAGGTCGACCCGGGCGCGGATCCGGTCGATGAACGGAATCAGCAGCGTCAATTGGCCGCTGACCGTACGGCTGTAACGGCCCAGCCGTTCGATGACTGCGGCCTCGGCCTGCGGGATCAGCGCCACTGATTTCGCCACCACGACGATCGCGAAAATCACCAGCACCGCCAGCAACACCAGACCGGTGACAGCTCCCTCCATGACCGCGCTCCTTATCCTCAGCCGCTTTCAGACGCTCTTCCAGACCACCGCGGTAGCGCCGTCGATGTGCATAACGGTGACCGATTCACCCGGTTCGTACACATCACCGTCGTTGAACGGCCGTGCCGTCCACACCTCGCCGTCCAACTTCACCTGGCCGCCGTGCCGGGCGACCCGGTCCAAGACCAGCGCACTTTTACCCTGCAGCGCTCGAACGCCGGTTTCGATACCTCCGGCAGCGGAGAGCCGCCGCCGCAACGCGGGGCGGACCAGCACCAGCAGCAACACTGAAACCACCAGGAAAACCGCCCCGTCGGACCAGATCGGCCAGTCCAGCAACCAGCTGGTGACCGCCGCCGACAACGCGCCGCCGCCGAGCATGAGCAAAAACATGTCACCGGTCAACGCCTCAGCACCGGCCAACACCAGCGCGAAGACCAACCAGATCAGGGCAGCGGGCATGCCGCCAGGATATCGCTAGTTCTGCGGTCACCACTTGGCCGGCAGCAGACCAATTAGACTGCGGGCATTATGTGGTGTCCGAGTGCAACGCTGTCGGTGTGGGCCAACGCCTGGCTCGCCGGACGGGCCGCACCCGATGATGTTCTTGATGCGTTATCGCGTTGGGCACCAATACAATCAGTGGCTGCCTATGATGCCGTTGCTGCCGGTAGCGTTGGCCTGCCCTGGCCCGGCGTGCCCCGCACCGGCGCCGTCTCACTGTTGCAGACCTTACGCTGCACAGCCGGACGCCAAGCCACCACCAACGGCAGGGCCGACTGGCCGAGGCGGGTCCGGCCGGTGTTGCCAGTGCCTGGCGACGTGCGCGGCCTGCCGCCCGGCACCCAGTTCGAACGGGATGCGCTGGCCACAGGCGAAGCGGTGATAGTCGCGGAGCCGGACGGGTCGACGACGGTCGGACTGGTGCCCGAATTCGCCGATGAAGACCCGGAGACCGGCGAGGCGGACACGTTGTGCTGGACGGTGCACGCGCTGCCGACCGTACCGATCGTCGATGACTACGATTTGGGCGAAGCCGAGTATGCGCTCCGCTCGGCGGTGCGGTCCGCCGTCGACGTGCTCAACGACACCGGATTCGACACCGTCGAATCACGCCCGACCGACCCGCACTTGCTGATCGAACAGCTCGTGGAATCCACGCGCCAACACCGTATTCCCGACCACGCGCCACCGCGGGCGGTGCGCGTGCTGGAGAGCGCAGCCCGGGTCGGTGCGATCATCACGGTCAGCTCCGGACTCACCTCGGCCGGACAGTCGTCGTCGGAGGTGCAGCATGCGGCTGACGTGCTGCGTCCGCTGGTCGCGCTGGTGCGTTCGGCGCGCACGGCCGCGGTAGATGCGATCCTGCGCTCGGCCTGGCAGGGTTAGCCGACCGGCAGCACCCGTTCGGCAGCACAATGCGGGGGCCCGCACGGCGCCCCGTTGACGCCAAACCCACACCCAGGCACCGGGTCCGGGCCGACGACCCGCTCCGGCTGGCGCTCGCGACGCAGTTCGTCGATGAGCTGCCGGGCCAACCGGGCGAATCGCCGGTCGGCGTTGGGTGTGGCGGCCCGAGCGAAAGCGATACCGGCCGCCTCGGCTTGTGCTTTCAGTTCGTGGTCCAAATCCCACCGCACCTCGATGTGGTCACTGACAAATCCGATCGGGCAGACGATCACCGCCGGCGTGCCGGCACCGGCCAGCACCTCCAGGTGGTGTCCCACATCGGGTTCCAACCACCGCGCCTGCGGCGGGCCGGAACGCGACTGCCAGACCTGGTCGTAGTCGGGGTAGCCGGCTGCGGTGGCGACGAGCTTTGCCGCATAGTTGACCTGACGGCTGTAGAGCCGAGGGACGTACCGTTCGTCGGCAGCAACGGGTATCGAGTGGGCGGTAAACACTAGTCTGGCGGCATTGCGCAGTCGCGGCGGCAAGGTGTCAGCAGCTGCGGTGATCGCTTCGGCGAACATCGACACGAACAGTGGGTGGTCGAAGTACTGGCGTAGCTTGACCATCTCCGGGGCGCGCCGTCCGACCACCTGTCGAGCCCTGGCGATGTCTTCGGTGTACTGGGTGCAGCCCGAATACCCGCCCCAGGCCGAGGTGGGGAACACCGCGGCGCGGCGAACCCCGTTGGCGGCCATTGCGGCAACGGCATCCTCGACAATTGGATCCCAGTTACGGTTGCCGAAATACACCGACAGCTCGGGCAGTTCAGCTCGTAGCTGGTCAACCAGCGCACGATTGATCGCGTTGATCGGTGACACCCCGCCGAAATGCAGATAATGCTCGGCTACCGCATCAAGACGCTCCGGCGAGACATTACGTCCGCGGGTGACATTCGTCAGGAATGGCCGAACCTGTTCGGGGCCTTCGGGTCCACCGAAAGACAGCAACAGGACCGCGTCAAACTCCATCTAGAGCAACTGGGTGTGTGCCCCACCGTCGGCGTAGACGACCGTTCCGGTGGTGGCGGGTAGCCAGTCGGACAGCAAGGCACACACGGTCTTTGCCACCGGCGTGGCGTCCTTCATGTCCCAGCCCAGGGGGGCACGCTGGTCCCAGCCCTGTTCGAGTAGTTGCATTTGGCCGCTGGCCTCGTCGCCAAGCGCTCCGCCGACGATGGCGCTCATCGCCAGAGTTCGGATCGGCCCGGCCGCAACCAGGTTCGACCGCACACCGTGCGGTCCGACCTCGCGGGCCACGAACCGGTTCACCGACTCCCGGGCGCTTTTGGCGACCGTCATCCAGTTGTAGGCCGGCATCGCCCGGGTGGGATCGAAGTCCATGCCCACGATGCTGCCGCCACGGTTCATGATCGGCAGCACCGCCTTGGCCAACGATGCGTAGGAGTAGGCCGAGATGTGGATTCCTTTCGCGACATCCGGGTAGGGCGCATCGAAGAACGGGTTGACGCCCATCCCGCTGGGCGGCATGTAACCGATCGAATGCACCACGCCGTCGAGCTTGGTGTCCGCTCCGATGACTTTGGTGATCCGCCCGGCCAGGGTGTCCAGGTGTTCGTCGTTCTGCACGTCGAGTTCCAGCAGCGGCGCCGGGTTGGGCAGCCGGTCGACGATGCGCTGGATCAACCGCATGCGGTCGTAGCCGGTCAGCACCAACTGCGCGCCGGCGTCCTGCGCCGTCCTGGCGATGTGGAATGCGATCGACGAGTCGGTGATGATTCCGGTGACCAGGATGCGTTTACCGTCAAGAAAACCTGCCATATCAGTCCTTTTGGTCAGTGGCCCATGCCCATGCCGCCGTCGACCGGGATCACCGCACCGGAGATGTAGCCGGCGTCTTCGGAGGCCAAGAAGCTGACCACCCCGGCCACCTCGTCGGCGGTGCCGATCCGCTTTGCCGGGATGAACTCCAGTGCGCCCTGCTGGATCCGCTCATCCAGGGCCCGGGTCATGTCGGTGTCGATGTAGCCGGGCGCGACCACATTGGCGGTGATCGACGCCTTGGTCAGTTCCCGAGCGATCGAGCGGGCCATGCCGATCAGGCCGGCTTTGGACGCCGCGTAATTGGCTTGGTTGCCGATGCCCCAGGTGCCGGAGACCGAACCCATGAAGATCATCCGGCCGAATCGCTTTTTGATCATGTTGCGTGCGGCGCGCTGAGCCACCCGAAACGCGCCGGTGAGGTTCGCGTCGATCACCTTCTCGAACTTTTCTTCGGTCATCCGCATCAGGAACGCGTCGGCGTTGACGCCGGCGTTGGCGACCAATACCTCGACCGGTCCCTGGTGCTGCTCGACCGCGGTGAACGCGGCGTCGACGGCCGTCGAGTCGGTGACGTCGCACTCGACACCGAACAGGCCCTCGGGCGCCCCGGAGCCGCGGTGGGTCACCGCCACCGTGTGCCCGTCGGCGGCCAGCCGACGCGCCACCACCAGGCCGATACCCCGGTTGCCGCCGGTGACCAGCACCGACCGCGCCACGAACGGGGGGCGAGCGTGACTTTCCGGGGTGGTTTCGGTATCCGGCACGTCGCCAACCTATCCCGCCCGACGCCGAGCAGACGCAAAGGCCCCCGAATACCGCCGGTTTCCGGGGGCCTTTGTGTCTGCTCGCCGGGTTGCCGCGGATACCGGCTAAACCGGAAGCCGCCGATTGAGCAGCAGCGCCGCCAGCCCGGCCAACACCAGCACCAACGAACCCAGGCGCAGCCAACCCACGCTGGCGTCGCCGCGGATCGTCTCGTAGCCGATCTGGTCCTGCAGTGTCGAATAGACGTCCTTCAGCTGGGCCAGACTCGACGCGGTGTAGGCGGTACCTCCGGAGAGGTCGGCGATCTTCTTCAGCGAGTCGTCATCGACCGGCACCGGCTGGCGCTGCTCGTTGATCTCGACATATCCGTACGGGGTGCCGAACGAGATCGTCGAGACCGGCACGCCCTGGTCCTTGGCGGTGCGCGCGGCGGTGAAGGCGCCCTTGGGGTTGTCCGGGTTCGACGGCACCGTCTCTTTGCCGTCGGAGAGCAGCACGATGCGCGCCGGCGGCG
>CAZPZQ010000274.1:0-4935 GCA_964590745.1 uncultured Mycobacterium sp.
CGTGGGCGTAGCGGTACGCCGATATCGGGGCGGTCAGCGGGTTGGGGACACCGTTCTCGCCGGGTGCCGGGAGCTTGATCGTCACGTGTTACCTCCTGCTTGGGGTGCGTGGCCTGGCCGCCGGCTGACGAGGGGCGGCGACCAGGCCCGCGTCTTGCCGCCATCACCTGCTGCCCATGGGTGGGCGACTGGTGATGGGGTTTTGGGGTCCGGGTCGCGGCGATCCGCATGTCAGTCAGCGACCCGGACCGGTCCATAGGCGCGATCAGAAGGTGGTTCCGACCGGACCAGGTCGGAATACCTTGCCTTGGGCCTTATTGGTGGGTTGCGCGGCCCGGGTGGCGGCGAGCTTCTGCAGGTCGCGTGCGGCGTCGTCTCCGGTGAGTACACCGGGGGCGGCGGTGCGGATGATGGCCGCCAGGTCCGGCGGCAGGTCGGGGACGCCGACGCTGAAGATCAGCGCGACGGCGACGTCAAAATTGCCGCCGCTGGGCAGGGCGGTCAGCTCGGCGTAGGTGTCGGCCTTGCCGGTGCTGGCGGCCCAGGCGGCGGCGACTTCGGTCCAGCCGTGCGCTTCGGCATGGGCGGCGAGCGCCTTGGCCATGACAGCGTCCCCGCGGTCGGTGGCGCGGGCGAGCAGGGGTGCCAGCTCGTCGGGGTCGGTGACCTTGGCAGCGCGGTCTTCGGCGTCCCGGAAGACGAGGACGGCGGCGGGATCGGCGCCAGCAGGCAGTCCGAACAGCCTTTGCGCGAGCTTGCGGCGGGTGTCTTCGCTGGTGGTAACGAATTCATCGCGCAGGGCGACACCCTGGGCGCGGGCCTCGAGGATGGCCTCGGCGATCAGGGCGATCTTGCCGTCGCGGCTGTAGTTGGTGTTGGCGCAGATGGTGTCCACCTCCTGCTGTAGCCCTGCGCGGATGGTTTGCATCTTGGCTTTGGCGTCGGCGAGTTGCATGGTGGTAGCTCCTATTTGATGGTCAGGTGGTCAGCTCGGATGAGCCAGCGTCCGCCGTGCCGGGTGGCGAGAATCCGGCCGGTGGCGCATCGTTTGCGGATGCAGCGGTCGGTGACGCCGAGGCGTTCGGCCGCTTGAGTGCTGGTTATCCACGTCTCTGATTCTTGCGGATCGGTTTGTCCGTCAACAGTTTTCGTTCCGCTACCGGAACGGAACTGTAGAGCTGCTAGGCGCAGCGCGGCGAGGACTTCGTAAGCGTCACTGTCGGTGGTCCGCAATGCGATGCGCCGATCAGCGGTCATCCCGGCCTTGGATTCGAGCCACGCGGCGATGCGCGGCGGCACCGCGACCGAGCCATCTGGCCGCACATGACGCGCAATCCGCGCCGACCAATCATCGACGGTCACGGCTGCTCGATGACGACGAGTTCGGCGCCGTCCCGCTCGATGTCGACCCAGTAGCCCAGCGCCGCAACCAGTCCCTCATGGCCGTGGGCCGCAGCCTCTTTGACACGGCGGGTCCCCGACTGGTGCCAGGCTTTGGGATACTCCATTCCCGGCTGGATCTCTGACTCGGGCACACCGAATAGCAGGGACAGGCCGGTGCGGCACAGGTGGAGGTCGCCGGTCTCGGTGACGACGGCACGCACGACGATTCGGACCGCAGAAGCGGATTCACTCATCGGAGTCGCCCCGACCCTGGATCGGTGACGGCCAGCTCGTTGCCTCGCCTCTCCCACCACGGTCTCGATTCCTTCGGTGGTGCAGGGTCTGCGAACGGGCGCCGGTCCCTTCGGGCCTTACGGCGATGCGTCGGCCACTCAGCCATTAATCGGCCCTCCGTCCCGCTCGTCGTCGGTGCCGGTCGCGGCGTCATAGCTGGCAAGCGCCTCACGCAGATGTTTGATCCTGACGCGCTGGCCGCCGACCTCGATGCCATATCCGTCTCGCTTGTCGAACGCCAGCGTGAAGGGGCCATAGGCGTCGATGATGACCCGGCGGGGTTCACTGGTTTCACTGTCGGTCACTGATCGGCCTCACTGTCGTCGGGGTCTGTCCAGTCATCGGGACGTGGGATCGCATCGGCGTAGCCGTGTTCGGCCAGCAGCTCGGACACCGTGTCGGCGGTGCAGGTGCCGAGGTAGCCACCACCGAGGTATGCGGGTTGCCAACTGGCGTCTACGAAGTGGCGGTGTCGCGCAGGCGGTTCGACAGCCTCGGTGGCGATGACAACCGGCTCGGGGTCGTACAGTTCGCCGAACTCGTCGGTGATCTCGCCGTCAGCGTCCGCCCAGGACTTCACCGTTTCGACAAGCGCGTTCTCCTGATGGATCAGACCGGGGCACTCGTCGGTCACGTACAGGTTGGCGCCGAGAATGCGGTCATAGCACCAGATACGGACGTTCACCCACCCCTGTGGCAGGGCCTCAAGACCGGCGGGGCGCCAGCAGCGGGGCGCGGGGCGGCGGTATTCGGTGGGGTACAGAGTCGGTGTCTCGTTAGTCATGCGGGCTCCTGTTGGTGGTCGATGATTCGTTGGACGGTCGTGTAGCCAACTTTGAGCGCGCGCTGGATGGTGGACGGCGCGGTGCCGGCGGCGTGGGCCTCGAGCACCTGGGCGACCCGCTCGGGGGCGATCCGGACCACGCCGCGTTCAACGATGCTCTGCGCGGCGACCATGTACGCATCAGCGCGCATGCCGTTGTGCACCGTGTTGCGCACTTCGACGTGCACCGGGGGTGGTGTGTCCGCGTGATGCTCAGATGCGTGCGTTTGCGCTTCCGGTTGGCCGTTGAGCGCCAGGAGCGCGATCGTGCTGGCGGTCATGCCCAGGTCGATGATGAGCGGGACGATCCACGCTATGCCGGGGTCGATGCTCGCCTGAGTGAGCGCCAGATCGCGCAAGGCGACGTAGTTGACCACGAACGCGCCGAGGGCGAGCAGGGCTGCGGCGGCCAGCGCGCAACGATATGCACCGCCGGTGATCTGGGCTTGCACGAGTGCGTGCACGCCGTATGTGGCGGACAGTTGGATCGCAACGACGGCGGTCGCCAGGGCTGAGGCGATGGTGGGTGAGCGTGCGTCCCCGAGCATGGCGTGCGTGACGACTCCGGCGACCGACACTGTCGCCGCGCCGATCAGCCATGCCCAGAAGAACCTGCGGGCGGCCCCGTGCGCGCTCACGCGGTCACCTCGCCGCTACCTCTGGGGTGTCGGGGTTCGGAGTAGTCAACTGCCGCCGTGACGCCGGCGGTTGGTGTGAGGTCTGCGGCGGCGATCCGGTCGACGCACGGCACCCGCGAGATCCGGCCGTCTGACTTGGTGCACGGCTGGCCGGGTTCGGCTCCGCAGTGGGGGCAGTGGACATTTGCTGCGCCGGTGTCTTGGTAGGCGGCCGGGACCGCGCGGCCGGTCACGCGGTGCCCTCGGCGCTTGCGGGCTCGATCCGCCACATGCTCTGCGGACCGGTGTTGCTGGTCTCGATCACCGGGTTGGTGGAAAGTTGCCGGGCACGCTTGATGGCCGTCCACTGGTAGCCCTCGGCGGCTGCGGCGGCATAGATCTGGCTAACTTTTACCCAACCGTCTGGACCTGCGTTTGCGGCGATGTAAGCCCGAATGAACTCCACCGCAGGGCGGCTCGGCTTTGGCCGCTCGGTTTCGTGCGACCTGCGGGAATCAAGGTCGGTGACGGTTGTGGGGCGGTCAGGGGTGACCACTTGGGTCACGGGTTCTGACCTGCTGTTTCGATGGGTGACCCCACTGGTCAGGGGTGACCAGTATGTGAACGTCTGACCGTTGTAGTCACCCTCCCGCGATGCGACCAATCCGTCGGCTTCCAGCAAACTGATCGCCTGGACGAACAGCTCGCGTTTCTCGCGCTTGCCCAGGCGCCGCCGGAGGTCGCCGGCATCCTGTTCGCCGTCGCGGTCGAGCATCCGCATGATGCTGCGCTTGACGGTCTCCAGGCGGCTGGCGTCGTAGAAGTCCTCACCGACAGCGCGGGCGACTGCGCGGTCCCTGATCTTTGCTCGGGCGGCCTTCTTGGCATGGTCCAACAGCATCTGGCGGGTGGCATCGGAGACCGCCATCACGGTGGCCGATAGCTTCCAGTCGGCCTCGGAGACGACCGACCGATGGTGCATGACGGCCAGCAGCGCGGCCACCTTGCAACGGGTCAACATCCAATGCCCGTCGAGGGCATCGCCGTCGCCGCGTTGACGGGCCAGGTGCGCCGAGATGATCGCCTCCGTGATCTCCGCCGGCCCGTAGCCGATCTCCACCACCCCGTCGGCACCGGGGGTCCACAGGGGAATATCGGTGTTGAGCGGTTCGGGGTCCACGGTGCGTTCGGCCGGCATATCAGGGTCGACAGTCGGCGCCCACAGGAACCGTTGCGGGCTGCCGCCAGTGGTGTCGTCGAAGATCACGCCCGTGTGGCCGGGCTGCGCCCCCACCGACAGGCAGCCCCGGTAGGAGTGAGCCGGCACGTTGCGGCTGTTGGCCTTGGTGGCGTTGGTGGAGCCCAACAATTCGCCCATCGCGAACGCCTTGACCGTGCCCAAGATGGTGGAGCCTTGCCGGGTGGCAATGCCGGTGACGATGTCGATCTCGCTGCAATTGAAGATCACGCTGGTCATGGGCGGGGTGTTCTCGTCGGCTTTGGCCGGAGGCATGAAGGTGGCCGCGATGCCCTCACCGGAGCCGATGGGCAACTCGGTGATGGACGTGGGCCAGGCCAGCCGGCCGACCTTGTCGCTGATGCCCTTGCCACCACCGGAGAGAGACACGAACGCGCACAGCAAGTTCAAGGAGGCGCGTCCGCCGATGACGCCCGGGAGTTGGACGTGGGGGCCGATGCTGGCTGCCACCCGCAGCAGGACGGCGAAGAACACGGCCCAGGGCGCGGCGTATCGGGAGCGAGCCCATTGGTAGATGCGGGTGAGTTGGTCGCTGTCGGATTCGAGGAAGAACTTGTTGG
>CAZPZQ010000275.1:0-4930 GCA_964590745.1 uncultured Mycobacterium sp.
TGGACAGCACCGGCATCGGGTGGGCGTTGCGCGGGAAGCCGTCGAAGAACCGCTTGAGGTCCTCGTGCAGCATGGTGTGCCGCTGAATCTTCTCGGTGAACGTCGCCAACTGCTCGCTGGTCGGCAGATCGCCGTAGACCAGCAAGTAGGAGACCTCGATGAAGGTCGACTTCTCGGCGAGCTGCTCGATGGGAATGCCCCGGTAGCGCAAGATGCCGGCCTCACCGTCGATGTAGGTGATGGCGCTTTTGACCGGGGCGGTGTTGGCGAAACCGTTGTCGAACGTGTTGTACCCGGTTTTGGCCAGCAACGAGCCGATCGCGATACCATCGGAGCCCTCAGTGGCGTGCACGATCGGCAGATCCAACTCGCCCCCCGGGTACCGGAGAGTAGCGGTGTCGTCGGTTCCGACATTTTCAGCCACAAGTACCCCTTTGCCCTCTTCGACTCGCTCCCGACTGGGGCCGGTCAATCGTATTGAGTGTGCATAGCTGAAAGTAGTCGCTGTCGGCGCAGCGCGCCCATGCGGGTCACTCATCCTGTCGTTGACCGGGGCGCAGGGACGACGCCGGGCCTGCGGTAGCCGACGAACGCCGGCACCGCGAGCGCCGCGAACAAAACCCCACCACCGCCGCCCCGCCGCGGCAGTCGCTGTTCCGATCACCGCGCCGGCCGCACCGTGCAACGCATCGGCCAGCCGTGGCCCACCGGCCACGACAACGATGGACACACCCTATAGGCGGCCGCGCATCTCATCGGAGGCAACCTGCTGCAAGATCGTCGAGCGGAACGCCGCCGAGACCATGTCGGCGGCGCCGCCGACGGCCAGGAATGCCAGCGACACCCATAACACCGGACCGGGACGGCCGTCGGCGTAGGCGACCGCGACACCGAAACCGACCATCGCCGCGCCCGAGACCACGATCGCCACCACGATGGTCAAACCCTGCCGGTGGATCCGCGGCAGCCAGCCGGAAACCACCCCACCGGCGACGGCGCCGGCCGACAGCGCCGCGGCCAGGATCGCCGCGGCCCGGGTGGGCGCATTGACCGCGTAGAACGCCTGCTGCACGCTCAGCAGACACAGCAGGAGCCACACCCCGGTCCGCGCCTCCACCGCGACGACGGCCTGCGCCCACAGCAACAGCGACGAGACGGCCAATCCGCACGAGGCGATGATCAACAGGATGCGGCGGTCCATCGCGTCCGCCCACGCGCCGCCCAGCAGACCGAAGACGATCAGCGGGGCCGGGGCGAACAACCCGGCCAACCCGACGTAGGCCGAGCTTTTGGTGAGTGCGTAGATCTGGACCGGGACGGCGAAGATGGTCAGGTTTGCCCCGATGACGGTCGGTATCCCGGCCACCCACAGCCGACGAAAGTCCGGGCTTTGCAGCGGGGTGGTGTCGGCGAACAGCCTCACCCGAGACCTGCCCCGACGGCCGGAATCAGGGCTGCAGGCGTTCGACGCGGCCGCCGGTGACCCGAATCCGGTTGTGCAGCCGACTTTCTCTGCCCTGCCAGAATTCGACCACCTCGGGAGCGATGACGTACCCAACCCAGTTCGGTGGAACCGGGACGTGTTCGACGTCGGCGAAGCGGGCGGTCACCTCGGCCAGTTGATCCAGCAGCGCGACGCGGGAGGCGATGGGCTCTGACTGCCGCGACGCCCAGAACCCCAGCTGCGAGCCGCGCGGTCGCTTGGCCCAGTACTCCGCCGGAACGGACGGGTCGGTTTTCGTCACCCGACCGCGGATGTGAACCTGCCGGCCCAGCTGATACCAGGGAAACGTCGCCGAGGCGTACGGCGTCGCCACCAGCTGTTCCACTTTCGCGGAGTTGTCGTCGGTGAAGAAGGTGACGCCCGCGTCGTCGAGACTTTTACACAGCACCGAACGGGTGACCGGCCGTCCGGACTCGACGGTGGCCAACACCATGGCGTTGGGTTCGGCGATCCCCGCCCGTTCGGCGTCGCCGATCCAGTTACGCAGCAGTACCTGCCAACCCACCTCGAGCCAGTCCGCGTCGAGGTCGTCGCTGTTGTCTTTCTCTGATCCGTATTCCACTCGCATCGCCGCCAGGTGCTCGTTGTCTGGTCCGGTCATGACCGCGCGCTCCGGCACCGGCGTGGGCGGTGATCCCACCGCAGCGCTGCACGCTGCATCGTCGTCGGCACGGCCACCGCGTCAACGCTACCGCTCACCCGGCTTGCCTTACCGACCGGTAAAAGGGTGTCGGTTCCCGGGTGCGACAATCGACCCATGACTGTGGTGCCGGAGGACTTCGTCGAGGGTCTCGACGGAGTGGTGGCGTTCACCACCGAGATCGCCGAACCGGACAAAGACGGCGGCGCGCTTCGCTATCGCGGCGTCGACATCGAAGACCTGGTCGGCCGGGTCACCTTCGGCGACGCCTGGGCGCTGCTGGTCGACGGCAGGTTCGGTCGCGGGCTGCCGCCGGCCGAGCCGTTCCCGCTGCCGATCCACAGCGGAGACGTCCGCGTCGACGTGCAGGCCGGCCTGGCGATGCTGGCGCCCATCTGGGGGTATGCCCCGCTGCTCGACACCGCTGACGCCACCGCTCGCGACCAGTTGGCCCGGGCGTCGGTGATGGCGCTGTCCTATGTGGCTCAGTCGGCTCGTGGCATCTACCAGCCGGCGGTGCCGCAGCGGGTGATCGACGAGTGCGCCACCATCACCGAGCGGTTCATGACGCGCTGGCAAGGCGAACCGGATCCTCGCCACGTGGAGGCGATCGACGCCTATTGGGTGTCGGCCGCCGAGCACGGCATGAACGCGTCGACGTTCACCGCCCGGGTGATCGCCTCCACCGGCGCCGACGTCGTCGCGGCGCTGTCGGGGGCGATCGGCGCGATGAGCGGCCCGCTGCATGGCGGAGCGCCGGCCCGGGTGCTGCCGATGATCGAGGAAGTCGAGAGTTCCGGCGATGCCCGCGCGGTGGTCCGGGGCATCCTGGATCGCGGCGACAAACTGATGGGCTTCGGCCACCGGGTGTACCGCGCCGAAGACCCGCGCGCCCGGGTGCTGCGGTCCACCGCGGAACGGCTCAAAGCGCCCCGCTACCAGGTGGCGGCCGCGTTGGAGCAGGCGGCGCTGGCCGAGTTGCGGGACCGCCGCCCGGACCGCGCCATCGAAACCAATGTGGAGTTCTGGGCGGCGGTGATCCTCGACTTCGCCCGGGTGCCGCCCAACATGATGCCGGCGATGTTCACCTGCGGGCGTACCGCCGGCTGGTGCGCGCACATTCTGGAGCAGAAACGGCTGGGCAAGCTGGTGCGCCCATCGGCGCTGTATGTCGGCCCGGGACCGCGCAGTGCGGAATCGGTGGCCGGCTGGGACCGGGTCGCTAAAGCCCGCTGAGCCGGCCGGTCAACGCCGCCGCAGTGCGCTGAGCAGATTTTGCAGCAGCGGCACATCGGCGTGGTCGTTCACCTCGTCGAGCATGTCGGGAACCCGGCTGAACTTCACGCGCGGCCGATCCTCGGCGCGGCCGCGGGCCACCTCGGCAGCGTCGATGGCCTTCCAGCCGGCGGCGTCGATGACGTCGGGTTGACGAGCGTGCACCATCCGCGCCACCGCACGCGGTCCGCCGGCCGGCTCACCGAGCAGCCCGTTGTTGTAATCGGCGACCAGCGACTGGATGGTCAACAGTGAATCCGACTTGTTGGTGCCGATGTAGCCGGTGGTTCCGCGCTTGATCCAGCCGGATACATAGGCGCCGGGCACCGGCTGCCCGGTCACCGGGTCGATAACGCGGCCGCTCTGGCTCGGGACGACGCCCTCGGCATCGTCGAACGGCAGGTCGCGAACCGGGGTGCCGTGGTATCCGATCGAACTGAGCACCACCCCGGCCGCCAGCCGGTACACCTCCTCGGTCCCGGTACGGGTGAACTCGATCGCGCTCGCCCCGCGGTCACCGATCACGCGTGCCGGCGTCAGTTCGTAGGCAAATCGGATGCGCGGCCGGGTGATCGGAGCCGAACTGTCACCCAGTTTGGTCAAGATTTCCAGCTTTTGGCGGGTGAAGGTGTCCCGGACGGTCGCCAGGTCGTTGCGGACCCGGGCGTGGTCGGCGAAGTCGAGCACCACCTCGGCCTGCTGGGTCAAGCCGACCAATTCTTGCAGGGTGAACGCCGAGGCGATCGGCCCGCGTCTGGCCGCGATCACCACCTCCTGTACACGCGAGTTGCGCAAGGTCGCCAATGCGTGGTCGGCAATGTCGGTGCGGGCCAGCGTGTCCGGGTCGGTGGTGAGGATCCGGGCCACATCGAGGGCGACGTTGCCGTTGCCGACGATCACCACCCGGTCATGGCTCAAGTCGACCGGCAGGTCGGCGAAGTCCGGATGTCCGTTGATCCAGCCGACCAATTCGGTGGCGGTGCCGGTGCCGGGCATTCCCATGCCGGGGATCTGCAGTCGGCGATCATGGAGCGCACCGGAGGCATACAGCACGGCGTGGTGGTACTCGAGCAGATCAGCGTGACTGATGTGGTTGCCCACCTCGACGTTGAGGAAGAAGTTGAACCCCCGCCGGCGGGAGATCTCGTTGAAGAGCCGGGTAACCAGTTTGGTTTGTTGATGATCCGGCGCCACCCCGGCACGCACCAGCCCGTACGGGGTGGGCAGTTTTTCGAACATGTTGACCAGCACGCCGGGCTGGGTCAACAGCTCGTCGGCGGCGTACATCGCCGCCGGCCCGGAGCCGACGATCGCCACCGTCAGCGGATAGCGGCCGCGCCGGTGCACCTCGGCGGCCGGCAGCACCGGGGCCAGTTTCGAGGTCGGCGGCAGTTTCACACCCTCCGGCCGTGTCGGGGAGTAGGACTTGTTGATCTCGATGAACGGCAGCTGCTCGGGCGGCAGCTGCGCCTCGGGGTAGATCGCGTCGACCGGGCAGGCGCGCACGCAGG
>CAZPZQ010000276.1:0-4898 GCA_964590745.1 uncultured Mycobacterium sp.
CGGGGTGGGTCTGGGTCAGCCCCTTGACGTGGGCTTCGTAGATGACGGTGTCGGCGTAGTCGTGGCGCGGCGGCCGGTCGTGACCCCAGTCGAAGAACGGGTTGATGACGACCGATTTGGGCATGCTGGCCGCGGAGTCGTCGTCGTTGCGGCTGTCCGGGTCGCCGAAGTTGTAGCCGAAGAGTGACTGGTTCCAGTCGAAGTTGCCGTCGATGGCCAGCGAGTACGGGTCCAGCAGCAGCTTGTGGGGGTTGCACCGGTGCCCGGCGGCCGGGTCGTGCGGGCCGTGCACCCGGTAGCCGTAGCGCTGGCCGGGTTCCACATCGGCCAAAAAGCCGTGCCAGACAAAGCCGTCGACGTCGGGCAGGGTGACCCGGCGTTCGGTGCCGTCGGCGTCGAACAGGCAGAGTTCGACCTGTTCGGCGACTTCGCTGAACACCGCGAAGTTGGTGCCGGAGCCGTCGTAGCTGGCGCCCAGCGGGTAGGCCTTGCCGCGCCACACGTCGGCGGGTTCGTCGGGCCGCATCACTTTTTGGCGGGGATGACGATGACGGCGACGAGCGTGAGGATGCTGAACAACAGTCCGAGGATGCCCCAGCCGAGCGGGTTGCGGCCCTTGGTGCCGGCGATGACAGCAGCCACCACGGCGGCGATGACGCTGCCGATCGCGACGAAGATGCCTTTGATTCCGCGCAGGATGAAACCCGCTGCTTCCGGCTGGCTCTCCACCGCCAGCGCCAGTTCCTGCCACATGCCAACTCCTCGGGCTGACGGGTGCGCCGTTGACACGGCTGGAAGCGGGCTACCCGGCTGCGCGGCCGGCGAAACCCGCGCGACAGGCGACCGCAACCGGGGATCGCTTTCCATCGCCCAGGTGAACGCGTCGCTGTGGGTCATGAGCTCGGGCATCGGTCACCTCACTAGGGCCGCCGTACGATGACCGCGGGGATGACGTCGGCGATCGTCGGAACCGCAGCCCGGCGTGCAGGGGAGTCGCGTCACTCGGCGTCGGGGGGTACCGCTTCACCGCGGCGCAGCCGGTAGCTGCGCAGCTGCAGGTAGCCGCGAACCGGGCGGGGTGCTCGGCGGGTCACGTGATACTGCGGGTAGGGCTCCAGGGCGTCGGCCATCGCCTCGTCGACGCGGATGGTTCCGCGGCGGGCCAGTCCGGTGATCCGGGCGGCGATGTTGACCACGTCGCCGAACACATCGCCGCCGCGGCACAGCACCGGCCCGCAGGCCAGGCCGGCATGCACCGGCGGCAGCCGGTCATCGTCGTCGAGCTGCTCGACCGCGGACAGCGCGATCTCGGCGGCGGCGGCCGCGTCGTCGGCGACGAACATCACCTCGTCGCCGAGGTTTTTGATCACCCGGCCGCCGTGCGCGACGGCGGTCTCGAGCACCAGGGCCTCGAACGGGTCCAGCAGCGCGGTGAGCTCGGCGCTGTCCAGGTCGCGGGAGAGCCGGGTAAATCCGCTGATGTCGATGAAGCCCACCGCGAGCGGATCGGCGTCGGTGTCGGTCAAGTTCGCCGGCAGCAAGGCCCGGCCGGCCTCGGTGGCCAGGTGGCGGCGCCACAGATAGACGGTGACCCGCTCGAGCCCCGGCAGCAACTCGCGGGTGGTTTGCACCGCCTGTTCGGAGACCCGCCCGGGCAGGTGCGGGTCATCGGCGAGCTGATCCGCGGTGATCTGGTTGCCCAGCACGTCGGACAGGAAACTGGTCTGCACTACGGCCAGCCGGGAAAACAGGTGGCCGAACGGGCGGGCCAAGCTGACCACTCCGTCGATGTCGGTTATGCCGGCGCTGATCAACGCGGCAACCTCGCCGAGGATGGCGACGTCGGCGCTGGTGAAGATCCGCTCCTCGTCGCCGACCTCGGCGAAGCCCACCGCCCGCCACAACCGGCGGGCATCATCGAGTGACACCCCGACCTGTTCGGCGGCCTCCAGCCGGGTATAACGGCCTTCGCCGCCGAGCAGGCCGCGGGTGATCATTTCGGTGGTCACGGTGTCCTGGTCGGCGGTCGGGTCGCCGTCGTCCTGCCTGGCTTCGCCGTCGCGGGTGGCGCTGCCCAGCACCGCCAGCACGGCTGCCAGCAGGTTGTCGCCGCCGAGCCGGGCCAGGTCGCGCACCGGGGCAGGAGCCATCCGCGCGACCGATTGGATTGAGTCACGCACCGACTCGCCGACACCACGCACCACGGTCGTGTGTTCCCGGGTTGGGGGCGGGTTAATCGTCGGGGGCGGTGGGATCGTCGGGCTGGTGGCGTCGTTGGGTGGCTGCTCGCCCCGCTGCGAAGTCTTGGCATCCTCATCTGTCACACCGGGCACGGAGCGGAACCATGTGGCGAAGTGCCCGCCTACGCGCGACAATCTCCGCGTCGTGCTGACGGCGTCGGTGCGGACGGCGGATGCGACCGCGGGCCTTCTCGGGTTGTCGCGGTGGGGCGGGCACATCACCACGTTCCAAGAATTTGGACGACTGGTGCTCGCGACGTGGCGAAATGGCCGAGCTCCGAGCGGCGGCGAGGCGATTGCGTCGGGGATCGCTAGAAGCAGCTCGTGCTGGGCCCGACGATCCTCGTAATACAAGCTGCGGCAGCCGATTCGCGGGTGATTTCGATGAGACACCGACGATCCCGCCACAGCAGCGAGTCGTCTTGTTCGAATGTGAGCATGCCATGGGCAGCGGCAGCGGTATCGGGACGACGGCCCGAAGGCACGCTTCACGCGCTGCAAGTTCGTGGCGGCCGGATCGTCCGGCGTGGTCGACCTCCGCGGTTGCGCCGGTCGCGATGATGACGTCGATGATTGCGCTGCGCCGCGCCTTATTCTCCTTCTTCATGTGCAACCGCCGCTGCCCGGCATGACCAATGCGCGCAGTGCGGGCTGGTGGCGTCTCGTAGTCCGGTGATTCAGTTGTAAGCGGTGCTGCCCTCGATCGGCAGCGCTGTGCTCACCACCTTCGCGATGCAGTGATCCGAGTCGAAACCCTGGTTGCGGCACCAACCCAACGCGCCGGACGAGTCCGGAAAGGTGATACCAGCGACGGTGACCCAGAAGTCAGGCGCCGAGAAGGTTGACCAGTCGCCTGACCACAGCAGCCTGACATTGGGGTAGCGCGCGCGCAGCCGCAAGTGTTCTTGCCAGGTCAGTGCGTTGTCCCACACCACACCGTCGTCGACGACACCAGGGCGCTTGGAGCTGAGCTGCACTATCCACCGGTCCGCCAGCACGGACCGGACGTAAGGCAGGTCTGCGCGGGCAAGTTGGCGCAGTTTCGTTTCGGCGTCGGTGGCTGACGATGCCGTCGGACTCGCGGTGCGGCTGGGTTGGACCGGTGGTGCCCAGGACTGCGTCGTGGGCATGGTTGGCGCGGTGACGGTGTACGTCGCCGGCGGGGGATGGGCGACTGTCGGCTCAGAGCTCTGACTGCTGGATTTTTGGCCGGCCAACAGTCCGACGACCACGCCAACAGCGCCTAGGAGCAGCGCGGAACCAACCGCAATAACGGTCGGCAAAACCCATGGGCCCGCACGGCTGGACGAACCGTCGCCATCCGACGCCCCGGTGGGATAGCTTGCGGGAGAGTGGTGTTGGGCTCCACCGTGTGCAGGCCCGTCGAGCGGAAGGATATCCCCTGCGTCCATCGTTACGTTGGCCTGCGCGAAGCTGTGCCCGTTCCCGTGCAGGGCGCGTTTGCTGGCCCGCGCCAGGGCGCCTGCGCTGCCGTAACGGTCATCAGGTTCCTTGGCCATGCCGCGGGCGACGACATAGTCAAAAGAGCTGGGCACACCGGAAGTGATGACACTCGGCCGCGGTGGCGGCGAACCGATATGCGCGCCCATGATCTGTTCGGCGTTGTGTCCGGGGAACGGGACCGTGCCGGTTAATGCCTGATGCAGCACACAAGCCAACGAATACACGTCGGCCGCCGCCGTGGTCGGCTGATCGGCGAACCGCTCCGGGGCCATGTAGTCGAGGCTGCCGATCCGGTGGCCGGTCATGGTCAATTGGGTGTCACCTGCGGCTTGAGCGATCCCGAAGTCGACCAGGTAGGCGAAGTCGGCCGGAGTGATGATGATGTTTTGTGGCTTGATGTCGCGATGAATCATGCCCGCGGCATGCGCGGCGTCCAATGCCGCTGCGACCTGCTCGACGATGGCCACCGCCCGCTCCGGTTCGACGGGTCCCTGCCGGAGCACGTCGGACAGCGTCTGGCCTTCCACTAGGCGCATGTCGATGTAGAGGTTGCCGTTAATTTCTCCCCAGTCATGAATGGGAATGACATGCGGTTCTTGAAGAATTGCCGCGGCACGCGACTCACGCTGAAACCGGGTGCGAAAGCTGGCGTCGTGTGAATACGGCGCGGCAAGGATCTTCAAGGCGACAGTCCGTTCTTTATCGGTGTCGTAGGCCTCGTAGACCTCACCCATCCCGCCCTTGCCGAGCAGCCGGCCCAATCTGTATTTGCCGAACGTGCGGCCGACTTGTGCTTTCGCGGTAGTCACCTGCCTCTGCTTTGATATTCGACAGTATGCCCCGCCGCGTCGACGGCCGGGCTGTGTTTGCTGGAGGCGAGGGTCATCGGGGGCGGCGGCCGCTAGAGCTAAACAACGTTGAGTTGACAACTGTCGCTGTGGTAGCGGAGCAGGGACATCTTCAGGGCTGCCGTCGCATCCTGCACGCATGTCACGGTTGGGGCGGACCCGAAGTGAAATTTCTCGTCGACGCCCAGCTGCCGGTACGCCTCAATGAAGCTGTTCATCGTGGCCACCGGACACCTCAGCAATGATGCTCTAGTGAAGTTGTTCGACGAGATGTTGGTAGTCCACGCACGAACTGATCGCGGTCCGAGAGGTGGGTAACGTCCCGCCTCGCCGACGTGTGTCGGTG
>CAZPZQ010000277.1:0-4890 GCA_964590745.1 uncultured Mycobacterium sp.
CCTGGTGAGGACCCTGGTGAGGACCCTGGTGAGGACAATGGAAACGGACCGAGCAGAAGGACGGCTGAGCAGATGAGTGCCGAGGATCTCGAGAAGTACGAAACCGAGATGGAACTCTCGCTGTACCGCGAATACAAGGACATCGTGGGGCAGTTCAGCTACGTGGTGGAAACAGAACGCCGCTTTTATCTGGCGAACAGCGTAGAGATGATCCCGCGCAACGCCGACGGAGAAGTGTATTTCGAGTTGCAGTTGTCCGATGCGTGGGTGTGGGACATGTATCGGCCGGCCCGGTTCGTCAAGCAGGTGCGGGTGGTTACTTTCAAAGACGTCAACATCGAAGAGGTGGAAAAACCCGAACTGAGGTTGCCCGAGTAGTGTGCGGTGCGCCGGCCTCGTCGAGCACTGCCGCACCTGCGCCACTTCGGTCTAGGCTTGAGCCATGACCGCCGTCGACCGTGCCGTTTCCCGCCGTGAGATCACCGATGCACTGCTCAAAGCCATGGAACGCCGCCATGAAGTGCTCGATGTGATCGTTGACTCCGACGATAGGCCCGCCGCGGTCGTGGCGATCGCCGAGTTGCTCGGCACCTCGCATCTCGGTTGCGAAGCGGTGATGGGGATGTCGTTCGATCAGCTCACCAAGGACTCGCGGGCCAAGATCGCCGCTGAACTCGACGACCTGAACAGCCAGTTGACCTTCACCCTCGGCGAGCGGCCGGCGAGTTCGGGCGAGACGCTGCTACTGCGCCCGTTCGCCGGCGATCCGGACCGCGACATCTTCGCCCTGCGCACCGCCGACGTTCACACCAGCGGCGACGGTTCCGGCCGACCGGCCGGCGGCCTCGACGACGAGATCCACGCCGGGCTGACCCGAGTCGACGACGAAGATGCGGCGTGGTTCGTCGCGGTGGAGGGGGCACAGAAAGTCGGGATGGTTTTCGGCGACCTGGTCCACGGCGAGGTGGATGTGCGGATCTGGATCCATCCCGAACACCGCAAGAAGGGCTACGGGACCGCCGCGCTACGACGCGCGCGCACCGAACTGGCGGCCTACTTCCCGGGTGTGCCGCTGGTCGTGCATGCCCCCGCACACCCCGGATAGCCGTTAACCGGCGGCTGGCGAGCGCGGTATCACGCTGGGACGGCGAAGCTTGGCGGCTGCATTGCTGGCGCCGCGGCCCGCCAATGTGCCCAGCATCGCCTCACCGAAAATGCCCGGCGGTATCGGCGCCGACGCGATCTGCGGGGCCGCTGTGCTGCCGACCGACGCAGCCGGTGCAGTGCCCGGCGGAGTTACGGTGGCTGCCCAAGCCTGCGGCACCGACAGCGTATGGACCAGGCTGGCTCGACCCATCACCGCTGACACCGCCGGACCGGTACTGCTCGTCAGGCCTGCCGCGGGCAGCGGCTCGGGAAGGCCGGCAACGAAGGGCCCTATCCCGGTAGCGGCGTCGCGCATCGCGTTGATGTACAGCGCATGGTTGGTGGTTCCGATAGCCGCCCCGGAGAACGACGAGCTCGACGTCGACGCCGCGGCGCTGGTCAGAGCCGGGATCTGCAGCAAATACGTCAGCAGCGACGGCGCGTCCGCCGCAGCGGTCGGCGCGGCCGTCGATGTCGGTGTCGCCAGCTGCGGCGGGTCGCTGAACGGCGCCAGCTGAGACGCTGCCGACGCCGAGGCGGCATAGCCGTGCATCGCGGCGGCATCTTGGGCCCACATCCGCTCATAGTCGGCTTCGGCGGCCGCGATCGCCGGGCTGTTCTGCCCGAAAAAGTTGGTCGCCACCAGCGCACGCAGTCGCGCGCGGTTGGCCGCGACGAGCGGCGGGGGCACCGTCATCGCCAACGCCGCCTGGTAGGCGGCTGCCGCGGTCTTGGCCTGGCCGGCGGTCTGCTCGGCGTGCCCGGCGGTGGTGTGCAGCCAGCCCACATACCGGGTGGCCGCACCGGCCATCATGGTTGATGACGGACCCTGCCACCCGTCGACCGTCAGCGATGCGACCACCGATCGGTAGGCGGCGGCCGAGGTGTTCAACTCACCGGCGAGTTGGTCCCAAGCGGCGGCCGCGGCCAGCAGTGGTGCGGTGCCCGGACCGGCGTACATTCTCGCTGAATTGATTTCCGGTGGGAGGCTGGCGAAATCCATGTCTGGCGACCTTTCTTGCGGTGCGCTGGCCGGTGCTCGGCTACCCGGCGGCCGGGGAGCGCACGATTATCGGTTTGGTTTTGGTTCGCGGAATGTCCGGGCCGTGGCGGGTCAGTGTGCCCAGCACTGATTGGCTGAACACACTTCCCGGGGCGAGTGGGATGTCGGCAGCTGCCGGCCCGCTCGCTGACGTAGCCGCCGGCAATCCGAGCGCGACCGTCCGGATCTCCGGTGCCGCGGTGGCCCACTGCGGCGGTGCCGACAGCGTCCCGATCGGCACCGCCCGGCCCATTCCCACCGCCACGCCAGAGCCGGCCAGCTTGATCGGGGTTTGTTCGGGGATTTCACCCGATCCCGGTGGGGGTTGAGTCTCCTGGAACGCCATCCGCGCGTACTGGGCCAGGTTGCCGCGTCCCGATGTCACCGCATTGCTGGTCGAGAGGACGGTATTGGTGACGTTAGGGACGTGTTCGACGATGTCCACGAGCGATAGGGGCGACACCGGAGCGGATGCTGCGTTGCCGACCTGGTGCGTAACCCCGGTTGCGGTGGAGGGTTGTGCGAGCGCGGTGTGCTGTGATCCGACCGCGTTGGCTGCCGCGTGCGTAACCGCGCTGGATTGGGCAGCCAGCCCAGCCGGGTTACTGGTCTGCGGCGGTTCGGTGAACGGCGTCAGCCGGCTCGCGGCTGCCGACGAGCCGGCGTAGCCGTACATGGCAGTCGCGTCCTGCAGCCACATCTGAGCGTAGTGCGCCTCGGTGGCGGCGATCGCCGGAGTGTTCTGGCCGAAAAAGTTGGTGGCGATCAGCGCCAGCAGCAGCGCCCGGTTCGCGGCGATTACCGGTGGGGGCACCGTCATTGCGAATGCGAGTTCGTAGGCCGCGGCCGCTGCTCTGGCCTGCTCAGCCGCCTGGTCGGCGTGCGCTGCAGCGGAGTGCAGCCATGCCAGATAAGGTGTCGCTGCTTTCGTCAGCGCTGCTGAACTGGGCCCCGACCAGTCGTGGTCGGTGAGCTCGGAGAGAACCGACGCGTATCCGGTAGCGGTGATGGACAACTCGCGCCCGAGCGCATCCCACGCCGTCGCCGCTGCGAGCATGGGTCCCGAGCCGGGCCCGAGATACATGCGGCCGGAATTAATTTCCGGTGGCAACGCGCCAAAGTCCAGCACCCGTGCGTCCCGGTCAGCGGGCTGCGACGGCGTTCGCCGCCTCGGTGGCTGCGTACGAACCGGCGCTTGCCTGAAGGGTTCTGACGAACAGCTGGTGAATTGCCGACGCTTGTGCGCTGACTGCCTGATACAGCTGGGCATGTGCAGCGAACTGGGCAGCGGTCAGCGCCGATACCTCGTCGGCTGCCGCCGGTACGACACCGATGGTGGGAGCCGCCGCGGCAGCATTCTGAGCGCTCATCGACGAGCCGATGCCGCTCAGGGTTTCGGCCGCCGCGGACAGCGACGCTGGATCTGCGGAAACGAAAGACATTGGTTATTCCTGTCGTGAACATGCTGGCGTTCAGCATGGTTGGTTAGCTTCGAGTGAACGGATCGATCGCGGTAAGAATCGCACCGCAACCTGGGCGGCGCGCGACGGCGGGTGAGCGGGTCGAGCACAGGGCCGACGATTGTTCGCGCCACTTGGCACTCACCGCCTCTACCGTGAGTCAATCGCTGGTAGAAGCTATCAGCCAGGGGCGGCGGTTAGAGGCGAGCTTCATCGCCTGATTGGGCCATGCTACCACCAGGGACCGGCGATGCACCGCTGGTTGGCAAACCCTTCGTTGCGGAGCAACATGGACTGCGGCGCTCATTTGTCACAGACCGCCCATCGTCGACGGACCCGGAAACCCGGAGAGGCCATGGAGAACCCGATGCTCGGCTGGCGGCGATGAGTTCGTCCTGGCACACAAGTCATCCAGCACTGTTCGACATCATGTTCTGGTTACCTCCCGGCGGCGTCGACAACGGAATCTGGGCAAGCACTTGGGCGGAACTGGCAGATGTGCGGCCCGACGACGTGGAGTCGGTGCTGAACGTACTGGCCGATGCCGACATCGGTGGTTATGTCGCCACCCCGACTGGTCGGCCATGGCGCTCGCGGTGGTCGGGGAACCGGCGGCTGTGGGTGGATTCGCTGCAGTACTACCGGGCCGAAGACCTGCTGATGGCCTACTTGCGTGGCCGGCGATACCCGGAGGCGGTGCATTGGTGAGCGCGGATTGTCTCAAGCTCACCGCGTATTTCGACGAGCGTCAGCGCAGCGGTGGCCGCTTCCTGGCCGACGCGATGCTCGATCTGTATGGGCAGCGGGGCATCGCCGCCAGCATCGTGGTACGCGGTATCGGCGGCTTTGGTTCGCGCCATCACCTGCGTAGCGACCAGTCGCTCAGCCTCTCTGAGGACCCACCGGTGGCGGTAGTCGCAGTGGACACCAAAGAGACGATCGAGGCATTGCTCGGGCCGCTGCGGGCCATGCCGAAGCGCGCCGTGGTCACCCTGGAGCGTGCTCAGTTACACAGCGACAGGACCGCACCCGTCGACGTGTTCGCCCGGCTGCCCGAGACCACAAAGTTAACGATCTACCTGGGCCGCAAGGAACGGATCCGTGGGGTAGCCGGCTATGCGGCGGTATGTGACCTGCTGTACCGCGGTGGGCTGGACGGTGCGTCGGTCTTCCTGGGTGTCGACGGAACCGCGCACGGACATCGGGAACGCGCCCGGTTCTTCGGTGGTAATGCTGACGTCC
>CAZPZQ010000278.1:0-4869 GCA_964590745.1 uncultured Mycobacterium sp.
CTGAGGCGCTGGAAACGCAAAAGTGCCTCGACGAGGGGGTGTTGACGTCGACCGCGGACGCCAACATCGGTTCGATCATGGGCATCGGGTTTCCGCCGTGGACCGGCGGCACCGCGCAATACATCGTCGGCTACCCCGGCGGGCAGGCCGGCTTCGTGGCCCGCGCCCGTGAACTGGCCGCCAAGTACGGCGAGCGATTCACCCCGCCGGACTCGCTGCTCACGTAGTTTTTGTGCGAGTGAGACGTAAAGGCCCCTGACACGCCGGATTTCAGGGACGTTTATGTCTGCTCGCGGCGGGTTAACAGGTAGTGGCGCACCGGGTGGTCACCGTTGGTGGGCCGATAGTCCGGCTCGTCTCCGGCGGCGGTCAACACCCAGTTGGGGGCGAAGAACCGCTCGATCTCGGCCTGGTCGATGCCGCGTACGCCGAACAGCGCGCCCGGGGTGAACGCGACGATCAGCAGGCGCGCGTCCGGCGCCGCCAGTGCGCTGATCTCTCGAGCGTAAGACGCACGGTCGCGATCGCTCATGCTATGGATGCATCCGTTGTCGATCACCAAAGCGAAGCCCTGCCCCACTCCGGCCGAGCTGAGTTGGGTGACATCGGCACGCATAAACGTCACCGACACCGTGCTGGCGGCGGCTTTGGCCCGGGCGATCTTCAGCGCCTTGGCTACGAAGTCCACACCGGTGACCCGCCAGCCCTGCTGGGCCAGGTAAATGGAGTTGTCTCCGGTGCCGCAGCCCAGGTCCAGCGCGGTGCTGGGGGACAGCGGCGGTGTGCCGTTGCCCTCGATCAGGTTGCGCAGCCCTTTGGCCAGCGGATGGCCATCCCACGGGGTGAACCCGAGCCGGTACATGGCCCGAAAGAGCACCCGCTTTGCCACCATGCCGCCTACACTGCCCCCAAATCGGCCGAGATCCAGTGCTGGGGCCGCAGATAGATGACGACCTGCTCGCCCAGTTCGGACAGCGCGTACTTGAGGTACCTGTCCACCCGCTCGGGCGGCAGGTAGCGTCGCGCCAACTTGATGTGGTGATCATCGGTGCCGGGCTCGGTCCGAGCGACGGGCCCGTCGACGGCGACGTAGCGCAAAGTCGGCTCCACCCGTTGGACCATCAGCGAGAAGCGTCCGGCCGCTTCGATAAGCCGAACTTTCCGCGACTCCGCCCCGGTCAGCAGCCACGGCTGCCCTCCCGGCGCGTACTGGTACCACATCGGCACGGTCAACGGCGCGCGGTCCGGCCCGGCACTGACCGACAGCGCGGCAATGTGCGGCTCGGCCAGAAACTGTTCCCGGTCGGCTTTGGTCAAGGCCATGATCCGAGGCTAACGCGTTCGCGCCGAGGACCGGGGTTGCCCGCGCCTGCGTGTCAGACGGTTGTTGGTGTCGTCGTGTCGGTGCTGGTCACGGGTGGGCGGATCACGGCGGCTGCCGGGCGGCGGCAGCTCCGGCGCGGCGGCCGGAGAACACGCAGTCGGCCAGCGAAAGGCCGCTGACGTAAGACTGCGAGCAGACGCCGATGGCGGTGCGACCCGCGCTGAACAACCCGGGTATCGGCTCGCCACGCGCATCCAGCACGGCGCCGGTGTGCTCAGCGACCCGGATGCCGCCGAGGGTCAACATCGGTGTCGGGTTGAGTAGGTTCGGCCGTACCGAGATGTTCAGCAAGGTAAACGGCGGCCGGTCGATTCGGCGACGGAACTCGGCCGGCTTGCCCACCGGATCCGTTGTTCCGGAGTCGATCGCACTGTTATGCGCGACCACCGTCGCGATCAGACCGTCGGGATCGACGCCGGCGGCGTCGGCTACCGCCGGTAGCGTCATGGCGTGCGCTGCACCGCCGAACAGCAGTGCCGCGGCCTGCGCCTTCTGAAACCACAACGGCCGCTGTGTGACGAGTTGGCGTTTGGCTTCGCCCAGCAAGGTCGCATCGGCGAGGATCCATCCTTTGCCACCGTGGCTTTTGACCATGGCTTGCCCGACGGCTGCGCCGTAGCGTGTCTCGTCGATAATCCGCTGGCCCTTCTCGTCGACGACGATCGCGGACATGAAGATGCTCGGCGGTGTGATGAACTTCCACGCCGAGACGTTGTCCATCCGATCGGCGACGGCGCCCACGCTCTGAGCAAGGGCGATGCCGCTGCCGTCGTCGCCGCTGGTGCCCAACGCCATGCCGCCGACGAACTCCGGCGCGTACCGGTCCAGCCAGTCCCTGTTGGCGATGAAACCGCCGGCGCAGATGATCACGCCGCGCCGCGCAACGACGCCGACTCGCCGGCCATAGCATCGATTCAGCTCCTCGAGGCGCCGGTCCAACTGCCTGCGCAGCGGCGGGTAGTAGATGCCCGGCTTGGCCGACAGCGCGCTCATCACCGCAAAGATCCGCCGGATGCGTTGCGGCGCAAAGTGCATAGTCGTTGCCTCGACCCCGGTCACCCGGCCCGTCGAATCGCGGAGCAGACCGGTGGCTGTGGTGTATGGCCGGAGCTGAACGCCGAGTGCCTGCGCTGAATTCGCCAGTGGCGCGTACAGTTTCTTTCCCGACGTGCCCCTGCCCTTCACCCGATGCCCGCGCTGCACCGGCGGGGTGTGGTCACGGAACGCACCGGCGTTCTCATTGCCGGAGTGATAGAGGTAGTAACGATTGTTCGGATAGGAAATCTTGTACGGGCACAACGACGAGTCGAACGGCACCCCGTGAGTTTGCAGCCAGTCGACCATGTCCGGGCTGGTGCGGACGAACTGTTCGAGTGTGTGCGGGCTGACCGCGTCACCGACTTCGAGGCGGAGGTAGGTCAGCATGCGCTCGACGGTGTCTTCCACACCGGCTTGCTTCTGCACCGCTGTCCCGGCGCCGGCATAGATGATCCCGCCGGATATCGCGGTCGCACCGCCTCCGTTGGCTCGATCCAGCGCGACAACATCGGCGCCTTGTTCGGCCGCGGTGATCGCCGCGCAGGCACCGGCCGCACCGAAACCCACGACGACGACGTCGGCTGTCTCGGTGATGGCTGTCGGTGACCGCCGCGTCACGGGCCGCCCCGTCTTTTCGCCGGCGCGTCGAATTGCTCGGGTACCGGCATCGCATCGTACAGCCGCACGCCTTTGGTGTTGCGTTTCGCCACCGCCCGGATGAGGGTGGCCGGCAGCAGCGACACCAGTCGAGCGCCCCGGGTCACCGCCCACACCGCCGCCTGCGATGCCGGGACGATGGTTTTGGCGGCGCCGCGGGCAAAGGCGCGGCTGGCGATCACCGACTCGAGCAGCTGGTTTTGGTAGGCCGCGAACGCGTTGGAGTGCAACCCGTCTGCGCCCACCACCACGTCGAAGCGGCGTGATGCGGCACGCTCGAAGGCCACCTCACCCGCCGGGGAGATGCGGGTGATCGAGTCGCCGAACAGATACTCCGCGCCGGAAACCCCGGCGTCGTAATAGATCTCACTGAGGTCATCGCGCATGATCTCGACGTGCCGGTCGGAGGTGGCGCGGTAGATCTTGGTCAGATCGATGTGCGCGGGTCGCCGGTTGCCGTCCCGGTACACGGTCATCCGGCGAGTGCCGGTCGCCCGGCTTTCGATGCGCGGCAACACGTCCATCCGCTCGGAAATTTCCATCGCCGGACCGATCAGGTCAACGGCATGGCCACCGGTCTTGCGCAGCGCCGCTGCTCGTTCCACCACGGTGACCTCGAAGCCGTACCGGGCTAACCAGTACGCCAGCACCGGCCCGGCGATGCTGGCCCAGGAAATGAGAACTCGCATACCGCTAAATCGCCGGCCCGAGCAGGTCGTCGGCGTCGCGGATGACGTAACCGTAGCCCTGCTCGGCGAGGAACCGCTGCCGGTGCGCGGCGTACTCGGCGTCCTGGCTGTCGCGGGCCACCACCGAGTAGAAGGTCGCGCCGCCGCCGCCGGCCTTGGGCCGCAGCAACCGGCCGAGTCGCTGGGCCTCCTCCTGACGCGATCCGAAAGTCCCGGAAACCTGCACCGCCACCGCGGCTTCCGGAAGATCGATGGAGAAGTTGGCCACCTTGGACACCACCAGTGTGGACACCTCGCCGCGACGGAACGCATCGAACAGCGCTTCGCGTTCGGCCGTCTTGGTCGACCCCTGGATCACCGGGGCACCCAGCTGCCCGCCGAGCTCGTCGAGCTGGTCCAAGTAGGCGCCGATGACCAGGGTTTGCTCGCCGGGATGGCGGCTCAGGATGGCTTTCACGACGGCGATTTTCGAATGTGCCGTCGAACAGAGCCGGTAGCGCTCCTCCGGTTCGGCGGTGGCGTAGGCCATCCGCTCGCTGTCTGTCATGGTAACCCGCACCTCGACACACTCAGCCGGCGCGATCCAGCCCTGCGCCTCGATATCCTTCCACGGCGCGTCGTAACGTTTCGGACCGATCAGGGAGAACACATCGCCTTCCCGGCCATCCTCGCGGATCAAGGTGGCGGTCAAGCCCAAACGGCGCCGCGATTGCAGGTCCGCGGTCATCCGGAACACTGGAGCCGGCAGCAGGTGCACCTCGTCGTAGATGATCAGTCCCCAGTCCCGGCTGTCGAACAGCTCCAGGTGACGGTATTCGCCTTTGGTACGACGGGTGATCACCTGATAGGTGGCGATGGTGACCGGCCGGATCTCTTTGCGTTCGCCGGAGTACTCGCCGATCTCGTCGTCGGTCAGTGACGTGCGGGCCACCAGTTCGCGTTTCCATTGTCGACCAGCGACGGTGTTGGTGACCAGGATCAGCGTTGTCGCACTGGCTTTGGCCATCGCCGCCGCGCCGACCAGCGTCTTGCCCGCGCCGCACGGCAGCACCACCACACCGGAGCCGCCGCACCAAAACGACTCGGCCGCCATCTCCTGAT
>CAZPZQ010000279.1:0-4861 GCA_964590745.1 uncultured Mycobacterium sp.
GAATCGGGGGAGAGATTGTGTACGTTAGCGATATTCAGAATATCCCCGATTCCCGCCACCGGCGCGCAGGCCGCCGAGTGGGGGCTCGCCGTCGAAGCTCCCGATCCCGAAGACCTGGACGAACGCACCGAACGGCTGGTGGCTCGGATCGCCGCGCTGCCGGTCAACCAGTTGATCATGGTCAAGCTGGCACTGAACAGCGCGTTGCTTTCGCAGGGGGTGGCCACCAGCCGGATGGTCAGCACCGTGTTCGACGGGGCGGCCCGGCACACTCCCGAAGGACATGCGTTCGTCGCCGACGCGGTGGCGCACGGCTTCCGCGACGCGGTACGGCACCGCGATGAGCCGTTCGGCGACTACGGCAGGCGAGCCTCGCAGGTGTAGAGCGGATTCCACCGATGCCGAAAACCCTGACCCGGATGACCGCCCGGTCGGTGGTGTTGTCGGTGCTGCTCGGTGCCCACCCGGCACGTGCCACCGCGGCCGAACTGCTCAAGCTGACAGCGGATTTCGGAATCAAAGACACCACTTTGCGGGTAGCGCTGACCCGGATGGTCAGTGCTGGTGACTTGATTCGCTCCGCGGACGGCTACCGGCTGGCTGACCGGCTGCTGGATCGTCAGCGGCGCCAGGACGAGGCGGTGCATCCTCGGCTGCGTCCGTGGTCCGGTGACTGGACCACGGTGGTGATCACCAGTGTCGGCAACGACGCGCGGTCCCGGGCCGCATTGCGAACCAAGTTGTCCCGCGGGCGATTCGCCGAACTTCGAGAAGGCGTGTGGCTACGCCCGGACAACCTCGATGGGCTCGCCCTAGACGCTGACGTGCGATCCCGCTCGCGGGTGCTCACCACACGCGACGGCGACCCCGGGGGCCTGGCCCGTCGACTGTGGGATCTGCCCGGCTGGGCGGCGGCCGCCCACGAACTGCTCGAAGCGATGGCCGCGACCACCGATATGCCCAGCCGTTTCCCGGTGGCTGCGGCCATGGTGCGCCACCTGATCACCGACCCGGTGCTGCCGAACGAGCTGCTGCCCCCGGACTGGCCCGGCGAACAGTTGCGCGCCGAGTACACCAGCTTTGCCGACGAGTTCAGCCAGCGGCGTAAGGAGGCGACGTGAGCGATCCGGTGCGGGTGGAACGCAACGGCGCGGTGACGACGGTGATCTTGGACCGGCCGGAAGCCCGCAACGCGGTCAACGGGCCGACCGCTGCCGCACTCCACGACGCCTTCGACGCGTTCGATTCCGACCCGGACGCGGCGGTGGCGGTGCTGTGGGGCGACAACGGAACGTTCTGCGCGGGAGCCGATTTGAAAGCGTTCGGTACCCCGGACGCAAACCGGCCGCATCGCAGAGGGCCCGGCCCGATGGGTCCTACCCGAATGACGTTGTCCAAGCCGGTGATCGCCGCGGTGAGCGGTTACGCGGTCGCCGGCGGATTAGAGCTGGCACTGTGGTGCGACCTGCGGGTGGCCGAGCAGGATGCGGTGTTCGGCGTGTTCTGCCGGCGCTGGGGGGTGCCGCTGATCGACGGCGGCACGGTGCGGCTGCCCCGGCTGATCGGGCACAGCCGCGCGATGGACATGATCTTGACCGGTCGCGGTGTGGACGCCACCGAAGCACATGCGATGGGGCTGGCCAACCGGGTGGTGCCCAACGGCCAAGCGCGCCCAGCCGCCGAGCGGTTGGCGGCCGAACTCGCCGAGCTGCCGCAGCAGTGCCTGCGCTCGGATCGATTGTCCGCGCTGCACCAGTGGGGCCGACCGGAAGCCGAGGCGATGGATTACGAGTTCGCCAGCCTGTCCCGGGCGGCGGCCGAAGCGCAGCACGGCGCCGGGCGGTTCGCCGCGGGCGCCGGGCGGCATGGCGCACCAGCCTGACGCCGCGACGAGGCCTAGCGGCGTGACGCCGAGTGTGAAACTGTTGCGGGAATTCAGCCGTTTTTTCGCAATGGCTTCACGCTCGGTGCGGCGTGCGACGGCCGAGCCCGATCAGGGCCTGTTGATGGTGTTGCCGGAACCGTGGTCCTCCACCTCCGGCTCACCGCTTTGGTAGGTGACGGTGTTGTTGAGCCCAGCGACCAGCAACGATTTAGAAACCTTGGCGAAGGTGATTTTGTTGTCCGCGCCGACGATGTGCACCGACTCGCAGGTCCCTGTCACGGTCAAGGTGTTGTTCGACCCGCCCACGTTCAGTTTTTTACCGTCGGCGCAGTCCACCTCGGCGGTGGTCCCGAACGATCCGTAGTTGATGGTGTCGCCGACTTCGAGTTGCGCGGTGGTGCGTTTCGACGATGACGGTCCGGTCGGTCCGGTGCTTTCCGAACCGCCGCAGCCGGCGATCACGGCGGCCAGCACAGCGACAACGCCGACGGTGACGGGGAACGCATTACGCATCTGCATTGACTCCTGACTTTCGGTTGACGGTGTGTGCGGTCGGTGCGCCGTCAGGTGAGGATAGAGCCTACGTCGTTTCAAGCCGGCAGGCCGTAGGATCACGTCGACCAGGATTCTTCGCCG
This sequence comes from uncultured Mycobacterium sp., assembly GCA_964590745.1. Lineage (GTDB taxonomy): Bacteria > Actinomycetota > Actinomycetes > Mycobacteriales > Mycobacteriaceae > Mycobacterium. Next base: position 2,522 of record CAZPZQ010000279.1, read on the forward strand.
ATCGCAATCCCGTCCCCCGCACCATCGAAGGGCGACAGCCATGCCAGCTCGACCCGAACCGCAGTTAGCGAGCGGTCGAGCCCGCGCCGGCGCGAAGCCCACCAACCGGACGGTCAAACCGGTCAAGCTGAACCGGGACATCGTCGTCAACGCCGCGCTGACCTTCCTGGACCGAGAAGGCTGGGACGCCCTGACCATCAACGCGCTGGCCACCCAGCTAGGCACCAAGGGACCGTCGCTGTATAACCACGTGCACAGCCTGGAAGATCTGCGCCGCAGCGTGCGGATGCGGGTGATCGACGACATCATCGAAATGCTGAAACAGGTCGGTGCCGGCCGCGCCCGCGACGACGCGGTGCTGGTGATGGCCGGCGCCTACCGCAGCTACGCGCGTCACCACCCGGGTCGGTATTCGGCGTTCACCCGGATGCCGCTGGGCGGCGACGACCCCGAATACACCGCCGCCGCTCGACGCGCGGCCGGACCGGTGATCGCGGTGCTGTCGTCCTACGGGCTGGACGGCGACGAGGCGTTCTCCGCCGCACTGGAGTTCTGGGCCGCCTTACACGGCTTCGTGCTGTTGGAGATGACCGGCGTGATGGACGACGTGGACACCGACGCCGTCTTCTCCGACATGGTTTTGCGGCTGGCCGCAGGTTTAGATCGGCGCAGCGGGTAAACCCTAGATCCCGTCCGAAGCCAAGCCGACCCGCGGGAGCTGATGTCGACATGTCCGAGGAGATCGAGCTCGCCTCCGCCACCCATGCCGCTGTCATTGCTGCTTGGGTGGCTGGTGCAGTGGCCGGCGCCTACCTGTTGGGCTCGGCGCTGTCCTGGATGTTGCAGCGGATCGGCCGACGCAGCGGACTGGTGAACGACCTGGCAGAGCTCACTCGACGATCGCTGCGTGCGACCTTGACGGCGATAGCAGCGGACATCGCGGTCCAGGCGACCGTCACCGGGTCATCCAAGTGGCTTCCGTGGCTCGACCACCTGTTGCACATCGTGGTGATAGCGGCCATCACCTGGCTGGTCGCCACCTTGGTGCTGGTCGCCGAGCGCCGCACCATCTCCCGCTTCGCAGACGGCGACGCCGCGATCGCCGACGCCGATCTGCAGCGTCGGCGGATCCGCACCCATGTGCTGATCCTGCGACGGCTCACCATCGCCGTCGTCGTCGTCCTGGGTGGCGCCGCCGCACTGATGACCTTCCCGGGCTTTCGGCAGATCGGGACCACGCTGTTCGCCTCGGCGGGCGTGCTCTCGGTGGTCGCCGGGCTGGCCGCGCAGACCTCGCTCGGCTCGGTGTTCGCCGGCATCCAGATCTCGTTTTCCGGCGCGATCCGGGTGGGCGACGTCGTGGTGCTCGAGGGGGAATGGGGCCGTATCGAGGAGATCACCCTGACCTACGTCGTGGTCCAGATTTGGGATCAGCGCCGCCTGGTGTTGCCGACCAAGTACTTCACCACCAGTCCGTTCGAGAGTTGGACGCGGTATGGCACTGAGTTGCTCGGCACGGTGGAATTCGACCTGGACTTCACCGCCCCGCTGGAGGCGATGCGCGCTGAGCTGGACCGGCTGCTGTCGGCGAGCGACCTCTGGGACGGTCGGGCCGGTTCGCTGGTGGCAACCGACGCCGTCGGCGGCTACCTGCGGGTCCGGATCACGGTAAGCGCACCAGACTCCGGTTCGCTGTTCAATTTGAGATGCGCGGTTCGAGAGGGCATTGTCGACTGGTTGGCGCGCACCCATCCGGCGGCGTTGCCCCGCTGGCGCGTCGAGCAGCCCGCCGAGCATCCCGACGTCGTCGATGCGGCAAGCAGCCGAGACGGGAGCGGCTAACCAGCTCCGATGCCTGGTGAACGGCGCTGGGTTGGCTTGCTTTGACCTGCCCGAGCGGCGGCAGGTATCGTAGTGGGTCGGGCCTGGCCACTTCCGGCGCCGAGGGCGACGTCAAGCGCACGCCGGGCCAATTCGCATGTCCAGCACGCAGCGGAGTGATCCGCCGCCTGCGCATGCGACACTCCCGGCCGAGGGGTGGGGCGGCGGGGGATAACTGCAGGACAACGATGTAGGTGCGTAACAGAGAAAGCCGGTAGATGCCAACCATTCAGCAGCTGGTCCGCAAGGGACGCCGCGACAAGCCGGGCAAGGTCAAGGTCGCGGCCCTGAAGGGCAGCCCGCAGCGCCGTGGCGTGTGCACTCGCGTGTACACCACCACCCCAAAGAAGCCGAACTCGGCGCTTCGCAAGGTCGCGCGGGTCAAGCTGACCAGCCAGGTGGAAGTTACCGCGTACATCCCCGGTGAAGGCCACAACCTGCAGGAGCACTCGATGGTGC
>CAZPZQ010000280.1:0-3349 GCA_964590745.1 uncultured Mycobacterium sp.
TCTCGGTGAACCTGATCTACCAGTTCTGGGTGCACACCGAGCGCATCGACAAGCTACCGCGGCCGTTCGAGTTCGTCTTCAACACGCCGTCGCACCACCGGGTACACCACGGGATGGACCCGGAATACCTGGATAAGAACTACGGCGGCATCCTGATCGTCTGGGACCGGTTGTTCGGCACCTTCACCCCCGAACGGTTCCGACCGCACTACGGGTTGACCACCCAGGTCGACACATTCAACATCTGGACGCTGCAGATCCATGAGTACCGGGCCATCGCCCGCGACGTGCGGTCGGCGGCCAGGTTGCGTGACCGGCTGGGATTCATTTTCGGACCACCCGGCTGGCGACCGCCCATACCGGCGTTGCCGGCGAGTTCGGTGGTGGTCCGGCAAAGCCGCCCGGCATAGCGGCATGGTCCCTTAGGCTTGCGGTCGTTGTACGCACCCAGCGGCGGCCAGCTGAACCCGGTGGGGTCGCGCCGACAGGAAGGAAATCACGTGGGGCAGAGCTTGGGAGATACGCTCACCGCAGGACAGCAGCTCGTCAGGGGGGAGTCACTGACTTCGCGCAACGGCGCCTACACGCTGACGCTGCAGGACGACGGCAACTTAGTCCTGGCGGCGCAGGGCAAAGCGATCTGGGCCACCGGGACCAATGGCCAGGAGGTGGTGCGCGCCGAAGTACAGTCGGACGGCAATTTCGTCCTCTACACCGCGGATAAACCGGTGTGGCACACCGACACCAAAGGCAAAAAGAACGTCAAGCTGGTTTTGCAGGACGACCGCAACCTGGTGTTGTACGCCGCTGACGGTGCGGCCTGGTCCAGCAAAACGGAGACCACCGCGCCGACGCCCGGCCTCGACGGTGGTGGAGCGGCCTGGTCGGCCAAGACCGAGACCGGCGCTCCGACGGTGTCCGGCCTCGACGGCGGTGCCGGCGGTACCCCGACCACTTCAGAGCGTGGCCCTGCACCGGCTGCACCCGAGGCCGAGCCGGCGCCCGCGCCGGAGCCGGCGGCCCGCACCTACACGGTGGTGCCCGGCGACACGCTGTGGGGGATCGCCGAACGCTTCTACGGCGACGGCACCAGATATCAGCAGATCGCCGATGCCAGCGGTGTCGCCAACCCGGACCTGATCCAGCCCGGCCAGGTCCTGACGATTCCCTGATCACCGAGGTCGACCGGTGTGGGCGCTAGGGAACCATCGGCCCGGTCCGTTCGGCTGCGGTGGGCGATCGGCGGCAAAGCCGCGCGCGGCAACCGGGCTTCGGTAGCCTGGACAATCACTGCATTGAGCCGGCGCGCCGGCCCGAAGCGATCGGAGGGGGCGGTGAGCGGGCGGGCTATGCAGGTGATCACGGTGATGGCCTTCGCCACAGCGATGGTCGCGGGATCAGCTACTGCGATTGCCGGGGCGGACCCGGTGCTGGTGTTTCCCGGAATGGAGATCCGCCAAGACACCAAGGTCTGCACGCTGGGGTACGTGGAGCCGGCCCTGCGGGTCGCATTCACCGCGGGCCACTGTCGCGGCAGCGGCGCGGTCACCGATCGAGACGGCAGGCTAATCGGCAATCTGGCCACCTTTCGGGATAACACCCCCAGCGGTGCGACCGTCAACACCGACCAGATGATCACCGACTACGAGGCGATCGTGCTCGTCGAGGATGTCACGACCAACGACATCTTGCCCGGCGGTCGCCAGTTGGTGGCCGACCCGGATGCCAGCGTGCAGCCGGGCGATGCGGTCTGTCATTTCGGCGTCGTCACCGGCGAGAGTTGCGGCACCGTCGAACGAGTCAACAACGGGTGGTTCACCATGGCTAACGGCGTCACCAGCCACCGGGGCGACTCGGGTGGTCCGGTGTACGTGGTTACCGGTCCGGGCGCCGCCCGCATCGTCGGCCTGTTCAACAGCGTCTGGGGCGACTACCCCGCCGCCGTAACCTGGTCGGCCATCTCGCAGCAAGTCCGCGAGGACGTCGGCGTACCACCGGGTCTGGTCGGCGCACCGTCAGCCTAGACACAAACCCGCACGCCCGGAGTCCGGCTATTCTGCGGAGCGATGAATCTCAGAACCCGAACCCCGGCCCAGATCGCGTGGGTCACCCATGATCTGGACGCCACCGAAACGGCGCTCTCCGGGCTGCCGGGCGTGAAAAAATGGGTACGAATGCCCCAGGTGCGGTTCGGGCCGGATCGATGTAGTTGCCGCGGCGAACCGGCCGACTTCATCGCCAACATCTCGTTGAGCTACCTGGGCGATCTGCAGCTAGAGCTCATCGCACCGGTGCGCGGGCACAGCATCTATCGTGACTTCCTTCGTGACAGCGGCCCAGGGCTGCACCATAGCTGTATCGAGGCGGCCGAGACCGGGACTTTTGCCGGCATGGTGGACATGGCTGTCGATCGGGGGGCGACCGTGGTTCAGGAAGGCGTGCTGCCCGGCGGCATCCGGTTCGCCTACCTATCAGCTGCCGAAGCCGGGGTGCCGTTCGTCGAGATCGTCTACTTTCCCGCTGAGGTCCAAGCGTTTTTCGACTACATCAAACGGGAGCAGCGGTGAGCCACGCCAGCGACGAGCTGCCGGCGACCGTCGACGCGGACGCGGTGCCGTCGTGGTCGGACGACGTTGACGTGGTGGTGATCGGATTCGGTATCGCCGGCGGCTGCGCGGCGGTCAGTGCGGCGGCCGCCGGGGCGCGGGTGCTGGTGCTGGAACGAGCGGCAGCCGCCGGCGGCACCACCGCCATGGCCGGCGGGCACTTCTACCTCGGTGGCGGCACCGCGGTACAGCAGGCCACCGGTCACGCCGATTCGCCGGACGAGATGTACAAATATTTAGTCGCGGTGTCCCGCGAGCCCGAGCACGACAAGATCCGAGCATACTGCGACCGCAGCGTCGAGCACTTTAACTGGTTGGAGGAACTCGGTATTCGGTTCGAGCGCAGCTACTACCCGGAAAAGGCGGTAATCCAGCCCAACACCGAGGGTTTGATGTACACCGGCAATGAAAAGGTGTGGCCCTTCACCGAGCAGGCTATCCCGGCGCCGCGCGGACATAAGGTGCCGGTGCCCGGCGATACCCAGGGCGCCAAACTGGTGATCGATCTCCTGCTCGAACGAGCTGCAACGCTCGGCGTGCAAATCCGATACGAAACCGGCGCGGTCGGTCTCGTCACCGACAAGGCGGCTGCGGTATGCGGGGTGAGCTGGAAGCGGTTCGCAGAGACGGGTGCGGCCAAAGCGAAGTCGGTGGTGATCGCCGCGGGCGGATTTGTGATGAATCCGGAAATGGTCGCCCGGTATACGCCCAAACTGGCGGAGAAGCCGTTCGTGCTCGGCAAC
>CAZPZQ010000280.1:3359-4852 GCA_964590745.1 uncultured Mycobacterium sp.
CTGGGGATCCGCCTGGGACTGTCGGTAGGCGGCGCCACCAAGCACATGGACCAGATATTCGTGACCGCCCCGGTTTATCCTCCGGCCATCCTGCTCACCGGCATCATCGTCAACAAGCTCGGGAAGCGGTTCGTCACCGAGGACTCCTATCACTCGCGCACCTCCGGATTCGTGATGGAGCAGCCGGATAGCGCGGCATTTCTGATCGTCGACGAGGCGCACTTACGCAGGCCGCAGGTGCCGCTGGTGCCGTTCATCGACGGTTGGGAGAGCGTACCGGAAATGGAAGCGGCCCTGGGTATTCCGGCTGGCAACTTGGTGGCGACGCTGGATCGCTACAACACCTACGCTGCGCTCGGCGAAGATCCCGACTTTCATAAACAGCCGGAATACCTTGCGCCCCAAGACCATGGGCCGTGGGGTGCTTTCGATCTGTCCCTGGGTAAGGCGATGTACGCCGGTTTCACCATCGGCGGGCTGGCCACCTCGGTGCACGGCCAGGTGCTGCGGGCTGACGGCAGCGTCATACCCGGCCTGTATGCGGTGGGGGCCTGCGCGGCGAACATCGCCCAGGACGGCAAGGGCTATGCCAGCGGCACCCAGTTGGGCGAAGGCTCTTTCTTCGGACGCTGCGCCGGCACCCACGCGGCGACCCACTAGCGCGAGCAGACATAACGGCCCCCGAGACATCGGGTGGATTGCAGCGAACGTCGCAACACCGAGACTATTCGGAGGTTGCGGTGGAGCAGAACGGAAGACCTGGTCACGTGGACGCCCAAGGGGTGGAATGCTGGTCGAGGAGCGGCAGTGGTTCGGCCGGCTGATCGCCCAGGGAGTAGGCAACGCCGAGGCGTGCCGGGTTGTGGGTGTCGGCCGCCGAGCAGGGACACGCCGGCTTGACGGGCGCACAATCTGCACTGGTGCTGGCGAACCGGTGCACTATCTACCGGTGAGCCTGGCAGCACCTAAACCACGTCATCGCCGGTACGTGTCGCTGGATGAGAGGACGACGATCGCAGGCTTGCACCGTGCCGGTGTCGGGGTGTGCGCCGTCGGCAGAGGAGCGGGGCAGGGCACCCTCAACGGTCTCGCGGGAGCTGCGCGGCAACGTTGCCGGTCAGGGTCGCTATTTGCCTGCTACGGCGGAGCGGCGTGGTGTTGTCGTCGATCTGTTGGGCAAGCGGGGGAGTCCTGAACAGGTTGCCCATGGGTTGGCGGTGCGCTTCCCGGACCAACCCGAGCGCCATCTGTGTACCGAGTCGATCTACCAGGTGATCTACCATCCCGGCACCGAGGTAACCCGCCCGGCCAAACGTCGACGCCGACGGCGCCGACGTCGGGTTCAGGGCCTAGACCGCCGTGGTCGCCGCACCGCTATGACAATGGTCGCCGATCGGCCCGCCGAGGTCGAGGACCGGATACAGATCGGGCACGGGGAGCCCGGAAACCGTTCGGCGATAGGTACTTTGGTCGAACGGGTCACCCGCTTTGTG
>CAZPZQ010000281.1:0-4837 GCA_964590745.1 uncultured Mycobacterium sp.
TTCGGGTCGTTCGACAAGTTCCGCGCGCAGGTCACCGCAGCCGCCAACGGGCTCCAGGGTTCGGGCTGGGCGGTCTTGGGCTATGACAGCCTGGGCGGCAAGCTGCTGACCTTCCAGCTGTACGACCAGCAGGCCAACGTTCCGCTGGGCATCATCCCGCTGCTGCAGGTCGACATGTGGGAGCACGCGTTTTACCTGCAGTACAAGAACGTCAAGGCCGACTACGTCAAAGCCTTCTGGAACGTGGTGAACTGGGCGGACGTGCAGGCGAGATTCGCGGCCGCCACTTCCAAGACCAAGGGGTTGATCTTCGGCTGACCCGACGAGGTTGTCGGATAAGGCGATTCGCGACGTCATCGACCACCGCCCGAATCATCGGATACGGGTTGCCGAACTCACGGCGATGGCTGGCGCCGGCATAGCGGGGCGGCTAGCCTGGCCGGGTAGCGAAGGGGAGTAGCCCCGAATCGTCGCGTCGACATACCGGCCAGCGGCCCGGCCGACGGACCACCCGCAACGGGACGGTGGGCGAGACCTTCGACCATTGCTGGCGATGACACCGTGGTCGTCGGCGACGCGTCGAAAGGCCCCGGGATGCTCATCGCAACACTCCTCAGCCTCGGGGTGGTCTTCGTCGCCGAACTGGGCGACAAATCGCAGTTGATCACCATGGCCTACGCGCTGCGTCACCGCTGGTGGGTGGTGCTGGGCGGAGTCGGCATCGCCGCGTTCGTCGTGCACGGCAGCTCGGTGACGGTCGGTCATTTCCTCGGCCTGGCGCTGCCCGCACGGCCCATCGCCGCAGTTGCTGGAATCGCCTTCATCGGTTTTGCCGCGTGGACCTGGCGCGAGACCGCCGCCGCCCAGCCCGGCATGCCGATCATCCGCGAGCCTCGACTGGCGCTGTTCGCGGTGGTTTCCTCGGTTGTGCTGGCCGAGCTGGGCGACAAGACCATGTTGGCGACGGTCGCGTTGGCCAGTGACCACAACTGGGTGGGTGTGTGGATCGGCGCGACCGCGGGCATGGTGCTCGCCGACGCAGTGGCGATCGCGGTGGGCACGCTGCTGCATCGCCGGTTGCCGTCGCATTTCCTGCACATCGCCGCCGGCCTGCTTTTCCTGGTGTTCGGGCTGTGGATCCTGTTCGACGATGCGCTGGGCTGGCGGGTCGCGGCGATCAGTGCGATTGTGGCAGTGGCACTGGCCAGCATGTCGACCGTGCTGTTGCGGTTCGCTGCGACGCGGCGCCGGGGCCAGCCGGTCGAATCCACCCTCGCACCCGTGGTAGCAAAGTCGAAAATGCGGCCCTCATAGTGCTGTCAACGTTGCGTGAGGGGAATCGCGCCAGTCCGCATCGACGCGCTGCTTGCCGGTGAGCCGTCGGCCCGCTCACCGGAGCGACGCGATTCTGCCTGGTATATCCGGTAAATGCGGGGTCGCGGTACGAACGATTCGGGCTACCGGCCACCAACTGCGGATGCCGTGACCAAATTCCCAGGCCACCCGCCCTTGGTTGTGCACCGGACAGTCGCTACGATGATCAGCAAATCCGTGCAGTAACACCGACCTGCGTTAAACCTCTGCCCCCCGTTTGGAGGTCACATCGATGAGCACGACGTTCGCCGCCCGTCTGAACCGTCTCTTCGAGTCGGTGTATCCGCCCGGACGCGGCCCGCACACGTCTGCCGAGGTGATCGCGGCGCTCAAAGCGGAGGGCATCACCATGTCGGCTCCGTATCTGTCGCAGCTGCGCTCCGGGAACCGGACCAACCCGTCGACGGCCACCATGGCCGCGCTGGCCAACTTCTTTCGGATCAAGCCGGAATACTTCACCGACGACGGGTACTACGAAAAGATCGACGCCGAGCTGTCCTGGCTGGCCGGTATTCGCGAGGAGGGGGTGCGCCGGATCGCGACCCGGGCCATCGGGTTGTCACCCGAAGCGCAGCAAGACATCCTGGCCCGGATGGATGAGCTACGCCGCAAAGAGCACCTGAGCGCCTGAGTCGCCGAGATACCGAGAGAGCAGCCGGGATGCCGTTGTTCCGCAGGCGCAAGCGTCGCGCGAGCCGCCGCGCCGAAGCGCGGGCCATGAAAGCCAAAGCCAAACTCGAAGCCCGGCTGGCCGCCAAGGCCGAGGCACGGCGCTTCAAAGCGGCTCAGCGCTCTGAGGCCAAGGCGCTCAAGGCGCAATTGCGCGCTCAGCGGGACAGCGATCGCGCCGCGCTGAAGGCCTCCGAGGTTCAGCTGAAGGCAGCAAAGGAGGGAAAACTGCTGTCGCCCACCAGGATTCGACGAATACTAACCGTGTCTCGGCTGCTGGCGCCGATCGTGGTGCCGCTGGTGTACCGAATCGCCATGGCTGCTCGCGGGTTGATCGACGAACGTCGTGCCGACCGGCTCGGGGTGCCGTTGGCTCAGATCGGCCAGTACTCCGGGCACGGCGCCGGACTGTCGTCTCGCATCGCCGGAGCGGAAAAGACGCTGCGCGGACTGCAGGCCAAAAACGCCAAGGACGCCGAGACCAAGCGATTCGCCGCCGCCACGACCGAACGGCTGGCCGACCTGTCCACCGGCGTGATCGCGGCCGAGAGCATGCCGGCCCAGCGCCGTCGGGCGGCACACGCGGCGATCGGTGACCAACTCGACGGCATCGAGGCCGACCTGATGGCGCGGCTGGGTATCGCGTGACCCCCCGTCGCATCCTGGCCGTCGCCGCGGCGGTGGCCACCTTGTCGGCAGGTTCGACCGCCGGTGCGGCGGCGGCCTGGGCGCACGTGCACGTCAGCAGCCCCGGCGCGGTGCGCGGCAGCGTAGCGATCATCACCTTCGAGGTGCCCAACGAGTCGCCGACCGGTTCGCACACAACCGAGCTCACGGTGACCCTGCCCGACGTCGCGTCGGCGCGCACCGAGACCAAACCGGGTTGGACAGCCCGGTTCGACCGGGACGCCGCCTCGGGCAGCGTCCGGTCGGTGACCTGGACCGCGGTGAACTCCGGCATCGGCGGCGAGCAGTTCGGCCTGTTCCGGATATCGATGAAGCTGCCGGACAAAGACACGGTCCGCTTTCCCGCCATCCAGCGCTACGCCGACGGCACGGCGGTGCACTGGGATCAGCCGCCGCTACCCGATGGGGGCGAGCCGGATCACCCGGCGGCCACGCTCGCGCTGGCCGCCGGCCCGGCACCACCGCCCGAACATCACGCGCCCATACCGCCGGCACCGTCGGTTGCGGCCGGCCCGGCCCGCCCGGACACCGGCGCCGAATCGCCCGGCGAACGGACCACCACCGCCATCGACAACCCGGCTCGGTTGCTCGCCGGGGCAGCACTTCTGGTCGGGGCACTCGGCGTCACCATCGCGGTCGCGCGGAGGCGGGCATGACGCGGATGGTGCGCTTCGCCGCGGCCGGACTGCTGTTTTTGGCAATGCTGGGTACGGCCAGCGGGGTGGCCGCCGCGCACGCGGTGCTGGTATCGACCGACCCCGCCAAGAACACTGGTCTGACCAGCGGACCAGAGCGGGTCAGCGCCACCTTCAACGAGCGGCTGCAGACCACGTTCGCGGCGATGACGGTGGTCGGTCCAGACGGCCACCTGTGGTCGACCGGTGCGGCGGAGGTGCAGGGGCCGGTGGTCAGCGTGCGACTGCGTCCGCTCGGCCCGACCGGAACCTACACGGTGAACTACCGGGTGACCTCGGCGGATGGGCACGTGGTGTCCGGGTCGTGGGGCTTTCAGCTGACGGTGTCCGGCACCGGTGAGCCCGGCCCCCCGGTCGGCGCCAGCACCGAAAAAGCCGGCGGTGACGTTCCGATCTGGCCGTTCGTGGTGGGCGCGGTGATCATCGTGGGTGCCGGTCTGTGGGTGGCGCGGCCCAAGTCATGACTGCCGGCAATCCAGTGGTCGGTGACCTGTGCTGGCATGATGGGGAAGCGCTGCCTGTGTTCGCGACGACATACCGCAAAGGAGCAGCCTGATGCCAGACCCGCAGGACCAGCCCGAGCACGGATCCGACGCAGCACCGGAACCCGCCGAGCCGACGGAGCCGGCTCAGGCAGCGGCACCGCCCACCGAGCCGGGTGAACCAGCCGAGCCGGGAGAGCCGCCGCAGCCGGCTAAGAAAACACCGGGCAAGAAAGCCCCCGTCAAAGCCGGGCCGAAAGCTCCGAAGAAGACACCCGGCAAAAAGGCGCCCGCCAAAAAGGCGGCCAAAAAAACACCCGCTAAAAAGGCGGCGGCGCCAGCGGAATCCGCGGACATCAACGCAACGCGTCAACCTACCATCGGCGCCAAAGAGACGGCGGCGCAAGCGAAATCCGCGGTGGAATCGGCTCGCAGCCCGGTAGCGCAGCCGGCACCGCCGTCGACGTCGTCGCGAGCGGCCCTGGTGGTCGCCACCGCCCTCGGCATACTGGCGCTGCTGCTGATCCGGCAGCTGCGCCGGCGCTCCGCGCGGGGGTGACGGTAACCTTCCGGCCCACCGCCGACCTGGTCGACGAGATCGGGCCGGATGTGCGCAGCTGTGATGCCCAGTTGCGGCAATTCGGCGGCCGCACCGAATTCGCCGGCCGGATTAGCACGGTGCGCTGCTACCAAGACAATGCGCTGGTCAAATCGGTGCTGGCGGAGCCCGGCGACGGCGGGGTGCTGGTGATCGACGGTGCCGGATCGCTGCATACCGCGTTGGTCGGTGACGTCATCGCCGAGTTGGCCCGCAGCAACGGTTGGGCCGGCCTCGTCGTCAACGGTGCGGTGCGCGATGCTGCTGCACTGCGCACGCTCCCGATCGGGATCAAGGCGCTCGGAACAAACCCGCGCAAGAGCGGCAAGAGC
>CAZPZQ010000282.1:0-4837 GCA_964590745.1 uncultured Mycobacterium sp.
TAACTGTGTCGGCTGGTAGCACGCAATATATCTGTGTACGCCAGTAGCAGCAAGGTTCCCGGGACGGCGTGTCACCGGGGGTGCCCACGCGCCGGCCGGCTATTTTCCGCTGAGCGTGAGTGTCCCAGCGGTTTTGAGCACGTTCTCGGCCGTGATCTTCTCGGCCCGGCGGGCCTCGCGTTCCAGGTGGCGCTGCTTGGAGATCTCGAACTTCTCACAGGCCACCTCGAGCTGTTTGATCAGCACGGCCAGGTCGTCGCGCATCCGGGCGGCCTCGCCGGTGAAGTCCTCCCGCTCGAAGATGCGCCACTTCCGCAGCACCGGCATGACGACGTCGTTGAGGTGGATATTCGGGTCATAGACTCCGCCGACGGCGATGATCACCGCCTTGCGCCGAAATTCCGGCACGGTGAACCCGGGCATCTTGAAGTTGCGCAGCACGCGGTGCACCGATGTCATCACCTGGTTGGGCGCAAGATCGAGGCCGGCAGCGGTGACGTCGCGGTAGAAGATCATGTGCAGGTTCTCGTCGTGCGACATCCGGGCCATCAACTGGTCGGCGATCGTCTCGTTGCAGGCCGTGCCGGTGTTGCGGTGCGATACCCGGGTGGCGAACTCCTGAAAAGACACGTACACCACGGAGTCGAACAGGTTTTCAGCGAACAAGTCGCCCTGCTGGTTCTGTCCGGGGCTGAATCCCCGGGTGAGTTGCTCCATCCGGAGTCGCTCCAACTCGACCGGGTCGACGGAGCGGGTGACCACCAGGTAGTCGCGCAGCGCGATGCTGTGTCGGCTTTCCTCGGCGGTCCACCGGTTGATCCACGTCCCCCACGGGCCGTCCATGCTGTAGTTCATCGCGATCTCGCGGTGATAGGACGGCAGGTTGTCCTCGGTGAGCAGGTTCTGCACCATCGCCACCCGGGCGACGTCGGAGAGCTCGACTTGCTCGGGGTGCCAATCCTGGCCGCCGAGCGCGTAGTAGTTCTTGCCGTCGGACCACGGAATGTAGTCATGCGGATGCCATTCCTTGAACTTCGCGAGGTGCCGGTTGAGCAACCGCTCCACCTCGGGCTCAAGCTCCTGGAGGATCTGCGACTCGGTCAACGCCTTGGACATTGCACTCCTCGGTTAGCTATGACGCAAAGTACCAGTATCTGACAGTGACAGTAAATGTATATGTATATGCCGGTTACATGCAAGCGTCCGGGTACGGTGTGTCGGCCCGCGCTGCGCCGTATCGCGGCGGGCTATCCCAATCGATCGGCCGGGTCCGGGCGAACTGCCTAATGCACCGCGGCCCGGGTGCGCAGCATGTCGACGCAGAAGTCGACGAACTCTTCTCGGCTAACCGGGAGCTGCCCATTCAGGTAGGCGGTGAACAGTGCGGTCAGGCCGCCGACCAAGCTGGTTGCCGTCATGGCCTGTCGTGCCCGGTCCTCGATGCGGGTGAGTTTGCGCTGCAACATTTCAATGAAGTCTGGCATCCATTTCGCGCCGGAACGGGTCAGCGCCGGCTCGGTTTGCGGCGCGAGCAGCAGTACCCGTCCGCGTACCGGATCGTCGACCATCAACGTGACGAATCGCTCCACGGCGTCGCGTGCGGTGTCGGCCGAGAGCAGCGCCGACATTGCCCGGGTGCACACGTCGTCGTAGACGGCACGGACAAATTCGTTACGGTCGGCAAAGCTTTCATAAAAGTAGCGCTCGGTCAGCCCGGCTTGGCGGCACACCGCGCGCACGGTCAGCGCGGGGCCGCGTTCGTCGCCGAGCAACCGCACGCCGGCGGTGATGAATTCCTCGCGGCGTAACGCCCGGCGGTCCGGTAACGGCACGTCGGACCATCGACGCCGTCTTCGGCCGGAAGCCACCCAACACCCCCTTGAGTCGACAAGTGACAATGCACCCAATCGGGTGGTCACCGGCCGTCCCGCGGCAAACCCCCAGTGACCCAAGGTACGTTGGCGGCTTACTCACGATCAACCACAGGCCGCCGGCAGGTGGCCGGTTTCAGGCGTGCGTGTGCAGGTGCACATCTTCGAGACCGACTTGATGCAGGTGCGAATGGCTGTGCTCGGTTCCATCCGGATGGCGGTGCGAATGTTGGTGCTCGACGTGGTCGTGCTGGTGGCCGGTGTGCGCGTGGGTGTGGGTCAGCACGCCGTGGCTGTGCTCGTGCGCGTGCGGCGCACCGTGTTCGTGGTCATGGTGCGACATCGTTCTCATCTCCTTTGTGGGGCGGTGGCTTCGGTAACCACCGGTTTTACCGTGTCAGCGTGGTGATGCCGGGGTATTCCCGGGCCGGCGTGCTCGGCGTTGAAGACGGCATCGGTCACCAGTTGGCGGACATGGTCGTTTTCCAGGCTGTAGAAGATCGTGGTGCCCTCCCGTCGGGTGCGCACCAGCCGCGCCATCCGCAGTTTCGCCAGGTGCTGCGACACCGACGCGGCCGGCTTGCCGACATGTTCGGCGAGTTCACTGACCGACATCTCCCGGTTGGTCAGCGCCCAGAGCGCCTGCACCCGGGTGGCGTCAGCCAACATGCGGAAGACTTCGACGATCAACCCGGCTTGATCGTCCGGCAGCCGGACCGGTGCATCGTTATCTACGTGCATATGCAGATAATAGGGCTTCGTCCGGTCGCGGTGAAATGGCAGACCGCTGTGATAGTAAGTAGGTTATCTATGTTGTTTGACGAGGCTTGCGCATGACGCGCACGGACCGCGATAGTTGGGACCTCGCCACCGGTGTCGGGGCGACAGCGACCATGGTGGCCGCCCAGCGGGCGCTGGCCGCTGCCGGCCCGGAGCCGTTGATCGACGACCCGTACGCTGCGCCGTTGGTGCGCGCGGTCGGCATCGACATTTTCACCCGGATGGTGGATGGCGAGATTCCGGTCGAGCCGGACGAGGAGGGTTTGGCATTCGATCCGGAGCGGATGGCGCGGGGGATGGCGGTCCGGACCCGATTCTTCGACCGCTACTTCGAGGATGCGACGCAGCGCGGCGTTCGCCAGGTGGTCATCCTCGCAGCCGGGCTGGACGCCCGATCCTACCGGCTGTCGTGGCCGTCCGGCACCGTCGTCTACGAAGTCGACCTGCCGCAGGTGATCGAGTTCAAGACCGCGACCCTGCGCGAGCTGGGCGCCGAGCCGACCGCGGATCGGCGTACCGTCGCCGTCGACTTGCGCGACGACTGGCCGGCCGCACTGACCGCCGCCGGACTCGATCCGCAAGTGGCCACCGCGTGGAGCGCGGAGGGCCTACTGGTGTACCTGCCGCCCGACGCCCAGGATGCGCTATTTCACAACATCACCGCGTTGAGCGCGCCGGGCAGTCGGTTGGCTTGCGAATTCATGCCGGACACCGCGGTTTTCGCCGGTGAGCCGTGGCGTGCTCACCGCCGGAGGATGCGCGAGATCGGCTTCGACGTCGACATCGGCGAGCTTGTCTACCACGGCGACCGTAGCCACATCGTCGAGTTCTTGACCCGACAGGGTTGGCAGGTCACCGGCCGGACAGTCGCTGGGCTGCACGCTGACTACGGCTTGGACTACCCCGACGACGAACTGGCACGGGAGTTCGGCGAAATGAGGTATCTCAGCGCTGTGCTGGGCGGGCGAGACATACAGCCGGCTGGGTAACACTGCGATCGCCCGGCCTGTCATCCCGGTTATCCGCCCGCAGGGCAGCGCCGCCCGCTGCCGCTCGAAACTGCTTCGCGCTGAATCACTTTGAACCCTGATCGCCCTCGCGTACCTGGCCATGTGGCCGCGGCGCTAATCCAGTTCCCGCAGTCGGTGATCAACGACATCATCGGTGCGCGGGGCGACACTGCCGGCGCGGTCGGCCAGCTGACCGGAGAGTCGCTCGGCGACAGCCTGGCATCTCTGATCTGAATCTCGGCGGCGCGTGCACCGGCGGACCGCGCTTATCGTTCCGGCAGCGGCTGACGTCCGGTGAATGCGGCCAGCCGTTCCAGGGCCGAGGCCGTGTCGGCGACCGGATGTGGCTCGGCGAATCGCCCGCCCCGATTGTCAGCGGTGAGCTTTCCCTGGAAAAACGCTAGCGCCCGCTGGGTAAGGTCGTCGGGTAACTGGGCCGACGTCCCGAGCGCTTGGTCGAGATCCCAACCATGCGTGAGCAGATCGGCCAACCGCAGCTGCACCAGCTCCGCACCGCTGGCCGCACCGAACGGGCCGGGGTAACTGCGTTCCAAGGCTCCGGGACGGCCAACGGCCTGCATCAGCTGCGTCGACGATGCACGGTAGGCCGCGGCCGGGTCGTCGCCCAGACAGTCCGGCGGAATGCTGGGCATAGCGCCGTCGTTGAGTAAACCGGCGAAGCGAAGATTCACCCCGACCAAGTGGTTTACCAGAGCCCGCACGTCCCATTCGCTGCATGGCGTGTCGGCCGTCCACTGGTCTGAGCGGATCGCGGTGACTAACGTGCCCACGGCGGCGATGCCACGCTCGAGATCACCCCGGATCGCGTCGGCCGCCACGCGCCGATCCTACGACAGCGCGGGTTGAGCGAAGTCGCTCACGGGTGGTGGCTTGGGTCACGCCGAGCTGGCCGAATGCCCGCGGTCGGTGCCCCCAGCAGGGCTCGAACCTGCGACCTGCGGATTAAAAGTCCGTAGCTCTACCAACTGAGCTATAGGGGCCGTTCGGCATCAGGATACTGGTTGATGAGCCGAAGCGCGTTTGAGGATTAGGGTTGTGGTGGCCTAAGCTGGCTTGGCTCCTAATGTGACCACGTTGCGAGTACCTCGGAGAGATTCGGCTCTGGCCCCCTTCGTCTAGCGGCCTAGGACGCCGCCCTTTCAAGGCGGTAGCGCG